>NZ_JBYRFX010000302.1:0-12535 GCF_057815775.1 Inquilinus sp. | reverse complement strand
GTCATGCAATGGATGCTGCCGCCGCCTGCCGCCAGCAGATCCAGCTCCGGCTCGAACACGGTGATGCCCTCGGCCCGCAGCAGGGCATTCACCCGGCTGCTGTGCTTCGGCGACAGCACCCGGTCGCGGCCCAGCGACAGCAGGTTGCAGCCCATCGCCATCACCTCCTTGTAGGTGACGGGGATCAGCTTGATCCCATGCGACTTCAGCCAGTCCAGCAGCCCGTCGTCCAGCACATCGGTGCAGGCCACGGCCAGCCCGTCCGCCGCCATGCAGAAGATCACGTCGAGATGCAGGAAATGCTCGGGGAAGACCTCGACCCGTGCCTCCCAGCCCTCGGCCTCGAACCAGCGCGCGAACTGGCGGGCCCCGGCCTCGTTGGTGCGCTCGCCGGAGCTGCCGATCAGCACCAGCCCGGGACGGATGATGTGGATGTCGCCGCCTTCCAGCGTGCCGTCGGTGGAATAGCGCCAGATGCCGCCATGCTGCTGGTAGAACTCGATCACCGCCGCGTATTCGCCGCGGCGCTGCGGCCGGAACAGCTGGGTGACGACCGGGCCCCAGGGCGTCACCTGGCTCGAATCCCTGGTGTAGACCTGGTAGGGCAGGTGCGGCTCGACCTTCAGATAATGGCAGGTGACGCCGGCCTCTTCCAGCGTATCGACCATCTGCCGGTACTGGCCCTGGACGCGCTGATGGTCATAGGCGGACCCGCCCTCCAGCGTGGCGCGGGCGATGCTGTTGGTCGGCTGCCAGGCATAATGCTCCGGCGTCGCCAGCAGCACGTCGCGCAGGACGCCGGTTTCGGAATCCAAGGTCCAGGGCACTCGCAGCCTCGCTGTTCGCACGTTTCGTTTCCGGAAGGATGGCGCATGTCGTGCCGCGGAAAAATAGCGGTGGCGCGACGTTCACTTCTCGAATTACCGATGTAATCTCGTCGGGATGAAGAACGTAACCGATGTCGAATTGCGGCTGCTGCGGATCTTCGTGACCGTGGTCGATGCCGGCGGCTTCGCGGCGGCGCAGGCGGCGCTGAACCTCGGCGCTTCCACCGTCTCGACCCAGATGGCGCAGCTGGAGCAGCGGCTGGGCGCGCGGCTGTGCGAACGCGGCCGCGCCGGTTTCCGCCTGACCGAACAGGGGCGGGCGGTCTATGACGCGGCGCGGCGCCTGCTCGATGCGGTCGAGGCGTTCCGCGGCGAGGCCTCGGCGCTCGATGCCAGGCTGGCCGGCGACCTGCATATCGGGCTGGTCGATGCCACGGCGGGTGATCCGGGGGCGCCGGTGATCGAGGGTCTGCGCCGCTTCGGCAACCGCGACCACCGGGTGCATCTGCATATGGCGGTCGACACGCCGTCGCGCCTGGAACAGCGGCTGCTGGACGGGCAGCTCGACCTGGTCGTCGGCGCCTTCCCGCGCCACATCGCGGGGCTGGTCTACACGCCGCTCTACCGCGAACAGCAGGTGTGCTACTGCGGCGCCGGGCACCGGCTGTTCGGCGCGGCTGACAGCCCGGACCTGCTGGCCGAGATGCGGCGCGAACGGCTGATCACCCGCGGCTACTGGAATCTCAGCGACCTGGCGCGGCTGGGCCTGTCGGAGGCCTCCGCCTCGGCCACGGTCGACTGCATGGAGGCGCAGGCGATCCTGATCCTGTCCGGGGGCTACATCGGGTTCCTGCCGACCCATTATGCGGCGTCCTGGTTGGCGGCGGGCCGGCTGTACCAGCTGTTGCCGGGCTTGCTGTCGTATGACGCGCCGTTCGAGATCGTGACCCGCAAGGGCGCCACCATGACCAAGGCGGGACAGGTGCTGGTCCAGGATCTGCTGGCGGCCAGGCTGCCCCCGGCACAGCCGGCGAAGCGGGCCTAGGACCGGATACCTTAAGCCGTTAAAAAGCAGGCCGAACCGCGGCAGAATCTCACATTTGTGAGCGAACTCAAATTCTTGTCAATTTGTCCGATAAATCCCATATTGCGCTCGCCGGGTGCAATTCCGGACAGAATGTTACAGGGAGGATGGGTTTCATGCGTGGATGGACACCTTGGGTCTTGGCGGCCTGTCTCTGCAGCGTCGCATCGATCCCGGCCCTGGCGGCCGACGGCGCTGCGACCGGCGACACTTCGGCCAAGAAGATCGCGCTCAGCAACAACTACGCCGGCAATTCCTGGCGCCAGGCGATGCTGAAGAGCTGGGAAGAGGTCGGCAAGGCCGCGGTCGACAAGAAGCTGATCGCCGAGGCCCCGGCCTTCACCACCGCCGACAATTCGCCGACCGACCAGGCCTCGCAGATCCAGAACATGATCCTGCAGGGCTATGACGCGATCGTGATCGACGCGGCGTCGCCGACGGCGGTCAACGGCGCGGTCAAGCAGGCCTGCGACGCCGGCATCGTCGTCGTCTCCTTCGACGGCATTGTCACCGAACCCTGCGCCTGGCGCATCGCCATCGATTTCGCCGGCATGGGCAAGACCCAGATGGATTACCTGGCCGGCCGGATGCCGAGCGGCGGCAAGCTGCTGGAAATCCGCGGCATGGCCGGCGTGTTCGTCGATGACGAGATCCACAAGGGCATCGAGGACGGGCTGAAGACCCATTCCGGCTTCTCCATCGCCGGCTCGGTGCATGGCGACTGGACCCAGACCGTGGCCCAGCGCGAGGTCGCCGGCGTGCTGCCGACGCTGCCGCAGGTCGATGCGGTGGTGACCCAGGGCGGCGACGGCTACGGCGTGGCCCAGGCCTTTGCCGCGGCCGGCCGCAAGCCGCCGCTCATCATCATGGGCAACCGCTATGAAGAGCTGAAGTGGTGGAAGGACCAGACCGCCAGCGGCTATCAGACGATGAGCCTGTCGATCGCGCCGGGTTCGGCCCAGGTCGCATTCTGGGTGGCGCAGCAGATCCTGGCCGGCAAGGACGTGCCGAAGGACCTGCGCCTGCCGACCGTGGTGGTCGAACAGGCCAAGCTGGACTACTGGCTGGCCCACACCCCCGAGGGCGGCGTCACCAACGCCACCTACCCACAGGATTGGGTGGTGCAGCTGATCGACGCCATCACCGCCGGCAAGGACCTGCCGGCGACGCCGACGGAAGGGTAAGCGCAGGCCAGAGCCTATGGTCTCTGTTCTCGAGAACCTCGTAGGTTGGGTTCGCTGCAAGCGAACCCAACAAGGCCCGCGGCGACGGCTCGGACGGGATGTTGGGTTCGCTTGCGCGAACCCAACCCACGACCCCAAGTCGTTCGATACGGGACGCCACCGGCCGATCCGGAGCATTCGTTGATGACCGCTGTACCGATCGTCGATTTCGCCGGCGTGGCCAAGAGCTTCGGGGCGGTCAGGGCGCTGGGCGGGGTCGACCTGTCCGTGGCGCCGGGCGAATGCCTGGGCCTGGCCGGGCACAACGGCGCCGGCAAATCGACCCTGATGAACGTGCTGGCCGGCACGCTGGCACCGGATGAGGGGCGGCTGACCGTGCTGGGCGAGGACCGCACCGGCCGCTATGCCATCGGCCCGGCCCAGGCGCTCGGCATCCGCTGCGTGTTCCAGGAGCTGTCGCTCTGCCCCAATCTGACGGTGGCGGAGAATGCCCGGATCACCCACCCCGGCATCACCGGGCCGGGCTGGCGGCGCCGGGCCGGCGACCTCATCATCGGCATGCTCGACCGCATCTTCCCCGGCCACGGCATCGTGCCGGAGGCTGAGGTGGCGGACCTGTCGATCGGCCGGCGGCAGATGGTCGAGATCGCCCGCGCCTTCAGCATCAGCGACGCGCCGCTGCACCTGGTGATCCTGGACGAACCGACCTCATCGCTCGACGCCGTCGCCGCCGGGCAGCTGCTCGACTTCGTGCGCCAGCGCGTCGCCGAGGGTCTGTCGGTCATCCTGATCACCCACATCCTGGGTGAGATCCTGTCCACCGCCGGCCGCATCGTGGTGATGCGCGACGGCAAGGTGGTCGGCGCCTGGGCCAAGGGCGCCATCGACAAGCCCGGCCTGGTGGCGGCGATGGGCCATGCCGCCAGCGCCGCCGCAGCGGCGGTTGCCGCCGCTGACCGGTCGGCGCCCGTGCGGGTGCGTGCCCCGGCCGCGACAAGAGCCGGGATGGAACTGGTGGCGCGGGAGGGCGAGATCATCGGCCTCGCTGGGCTGGCCGGTCATGGCCAGAGCCGGCTGCTGCACCGGGTGTACGACACCGCCGTCGGCGGCCGCTTCCAGTTGCGGCGCAGTGGGGTCGAGGTGCGCGGCCGCATCGCCTTCATCGCCGGCGATCGCCAGACCGAAGGCGTGTTCCCGCTGTGGTCGATCGAACGCAACATCTCGATCCGCTCGCTCAAGGCCCTGCGCCGCGGCGGCCTGATCGCCTCGGCCGGCGAGGTGGCGCTGGGCCAGGAATGGAAAGAGCGAATCGGCATCCGTGCGCCCGATCTCGGCCACGGCATCCTCACCCTGTCCGGCGGCAACCAGCAGAAGGCGCTGTTCGCCCGCGCGCTCGGCTCCGACGCCGAGATCGTGCTGATGGACGACCCGATGCGCGGCGTCGATGTCGGCACCAAGCACGAGGTCTATGGCCTGGTCCGGGCCCAGGCCGCGCAGGGCCGCAGCTTCCTCTGGTACACCACCGAGATGGAGGAGCTGGAGCACTGCGACCATGTCTATGTCTTCCGCAACAACCGCATCGTCGCGGATCTCAGCCGGTCGGAGCTGACCGAGGCCGCGGTCCTGCAGGCTTCCTTCGAGGATGAAGAGCGCCGCGCGTCATGACCGAACTGTCCGTGCCCCGTCCATCCTTATCCCGGCCGCGGCCCGCCTGGTGGGCGCCGTTCACCCGCGCCTCGACCTGGCGGGCGCTGCTGCCCTTCCTGTCGCTGGTTGCGATCCTGGTGCCGATCTTCCTGATCAACCCGCGGACGATGAGCTATTTCGGGCTGAACCTGATGCTCGGTCTGGCGATCCCGATCATGTTCGCGACGCTGGCGCAGATGTGCATGCTGACGGTCAACGACCTCGACCTCGGCATCGGCGCCTATGTCGGCTTCGTCACCTGCGTCGCCGCGACCTGGCTGGTCGACACGCCCTGGCTCGGCGTCGCCGTGCTGCTCGCCAGCGTCCTGGCCTATGCCGCGGTCGGCGCCCTGATCCATCTGCGCAACGTGCCGTCCCTGGTCGTCACATTGGGCATGAGCTTCGTCTGGCTCGGTCTCGCCATACTGGTGCTGCCGTCGCCGGGCGGCTCCAGCCCGGTCTGGCTGCACGCGGCGATGAGCTGGAAGCCGCCCTTCGTGCCGCTGCCGATCCTGGTGGCGGTGGTGCTGGCGCTGCTGGTGCATCTGTTCCTGATGCGCTCCGCCCTCGGCGCGGTGCTGCGCGGGGCCGGCGGCAACCCGAAGGCGATCACCCGGGCGGGCTGGTCGCTGCTGCGGATCCGCATCGGCCTCTACGCCCTGGCCGGCGTGTTTGGCCTGCTGGCCGGGCTGTCGCTGCTGGGACTGTCGACCTCGGGCGACAGCAACATCGCCCAGCGCTACACCCTGCTGTCGATCGCCGGCGCCATCCTCGGTGGCTGCGATTTCGTCGGCGGCCGGGTGTCGCCGATCGGGGCTGTCGCCGGCGCCCTGGTGCTGGCCCTGGCGGCATCCCTTCTCACCTTCCTGAACATCTCGCCGGACTGGCAGATCGGCGCCCAGGGCGCGATCCTGATCATCGTCCTGGCGCTCAGGGCCCTCACCAGCCGGAGGCGGGCACGATGACCCGGATTGCATCCTGGACGGGGGATCGCCCCTGGCTCTGGTCCTGGGCCGGCGCCGTCCTCCTGTGGCTGGCGATCATCGCCCTCGCCGCCGGTGAAGGGGCAGGGCAGGTGCTCAGTGCCGCCCTCAGCTTCGGCGTGTTCTTCGTCGTCGTCGCCATCGGCCAGATGTTCGTGATCGCGATGGGGCCGGGCAACATCGACCTGTCGATCCCGTCCAACATCGCCCTGTCAGGCTCCGCCGCCATGATCGTGATGGGCGGCCAGGACGGCATGATCCTGCCGGGGCTGGCGGTCGCCGTGGCGGCCGGGCTGGTCGTCGGCATCGTCAACTGGGCGCTGATCCGCGCCTTCGCCATGCCGCCGATCATCGCCACCCTGTCGTCCAGCCTCGTGTTCCAGTCGGTCGCCATCGCCTATGGCCGCGGCCTCAGGGTGTCGCCGCCGGACGGCTTCGCCGGGTTCACCACCGCGCAGGTGGCGGGCATACCGGTCATGGCGGTCGTCGGCATCGTCCTGGCCGCAATCATGTCGGTGATCCTGCATCGCACGGTCTATGGCCGGTCGGTGCTGGCGGTCGGGCAGAACCCCCGGGCCGCGCATCTGGCCGGGGTGCGGGTCGAACGCACCCGCTTCATCACCTACGCCCTGTCCGGCGGCTTCGCCGGCCTGGCCGGGGCGCTGATGGCGGGGTATTTCGGCGGCGCCTCGCTCGACATGGGCAAGGACTATCTGCTCAACTCGATCGCCGTGGTGGTGATCGGCGGCACCAGCGTCGCCGGCGGCCGGGCCAATCTGCCGGGGCTGTGGGGTGCGGCGCTGTTCCTGTTCCTGCTGGTGACGATGCTCAACACCATGGGTGTCGGCACCGGTCTGCGGCTGGTATTGACCGGGCTGATCATCATCGCCGTGATCGTCGCCGCCGGCGGCGAGAAGACGCGCTGAAGCACCACAGGGTCGGGGGATAACACAGCATGGCCAGGCACAAGATCGCCGTCATCGGCGTCGGCAAGATCTCGCAGGACCAGCATCTGCCGGTGATCGACGCCAGCGGCGATTTCGAACTCGCGGCCGTGGTCAGCTCGCGCGGCCTGAGCCATGGCGGCGTGCCGAGCTTCCGCACGCCAGCCGAGCTGTACCAGGCGATGCCGGAGATCGGCGTCGTCGCGGTCAACACCCCGCCGGATGTCCGCCATGCCATCGCGCGGGAGGCGCTGGTCGCCGGCAAGGACGTGCTGCTGGATAAGCCGCCGGCGGCGACGCTGACCGAACTCGCCGACCTTGAGGACATCGCCGCGTCCCGGGGCCGGGTGCTGTTCGCGACCTGGCATTCGCGCTTCAACCCGGCGGTCGAGGCGGCGCGCACGCTGCTGGCCGAAGGCGGCGTGCGGTCGCTGCGCATCGAATGGCGCGAGAACGTCAAGAAATGGCATCCGGGCCAGGATTGGGTGTGGGAGCCGGGCGGGTTCGGCGTGTTCGACCCCGGCATCAACGCGCTGTCGATCTTCACCCGGATCCTGCCGGTCGTGCCCTTCATCCGCAGTGCCGAGCTGAGCTATCCCGCGAACCGGCAGACGCCGATCGCGGCCAAGCTGGTCTTCGCCAGCGCCGATCCGGCCGCGCCCGCGCTGACCGCCGATTTCGACTGGCGTGAGACCGGCGGCGAAACCTGGCACATGCTGATCGAGACGGCGGATGGCCGGTCCGCCCGGCTGTTCAAGGGCGGCGCGGCACTGGAGATCGGCGGCACGGTCACGGTCGAGGTGCCGAGCGAGGAATACCAGCACATCTATCGCCGCTTCGCCGAGCTGCTGTCAGCCCGCCTCAGCGATGTCGATGGCGCGCCGCTTCGCCTGGTCGCCGACGCCATGCTGGTCGGCCGCCGCCTGACGACCGACGCGTTCGACTGGTAGATGTGGCGACTGATAAGCCCAAAAAAAGAAAGGGCCGGCCCGGGATGATCCCGGGCCGGCCCCTTTTTTGTCGCTCGGATCAGGCGACGTTCGGCTCGCCCATCGCCGGATCGGAGACGCTGGGGTTGCCGTCTTCCATGCGGCCGGCGAAGCGCCGGGTGAACAGGGCGTCGCCGTCGACCTTCACCGTGAAGTCGTACCACCGGGCCTGCAGCAGTAGCGGCAGGTAGGCGGTCGCCTGGCCGTGCGGCAGCACGATCTGGCGCCACGGGATGTTGAACAGCTGGTAGGCATTGGCCTTGATCGTGAAGATGCCGAGGCCGTTGCCGCTGTTGGTCAGGCGCACGATCAGGCCGCAGGCCCGCTTGTCGTAGGACACCGCGATCTCCGCCACCGGCGTCCGGTTGCCCGAGCCCGGGGTGACGGTGCCGGTGAAGTGCCGGTGGAAGCCGTTCGGCCCCAGCACCCACAGGTCGTACTTGCCGAAATCGGCCGAGGTGTTCCACACGCCGGCCAGCTGCTTGCCGGCCTCCACCGAATAGCGGCGGGGGATCCGGTCGAGATGCAACCGGTCATAGACCTGGAACACGGCGCCGACATCGCCGGTGTTGGCGAAGTGCAGCTGCATCTGGTTGGCCGAGCCATGCGCCTCGCCGGTAACGCTCATCTCATAAGGCAGGGCGCGGGACGGCTTCAGGCCGCGGGCCTGGACCGGGGCACGCTGGGCGGTCGGGGCCGGCAGCGGAACCTGCGGCAGGGTTTCCTGCTGCGCCCGCAAGGCGTCGGCCGCGGTCTTGGTCGTGGTCGGCAGGCGCGGCAGCCGCTCGGTGTTCGGATCACGGAAGTTGAACGCCGTGGTCAGGTCGCCGCAGATCGCCCGGCGATACGGGCTGATGTTGGTCTCCTTCACCCCGAAGCGCAGTTCCATGAACTGCAGGACGGAGGTGTGGTCGAAGACCTGGGAATTGACCCAGCCGCCACGGCTCCAGGGCGAGACGACATAGCAGGGCACGCGGGTGCCCGGCCCGATCACCTTGCCGTCCGGGGTCGGCTGGCTGTGGGTGCCGGGAGGGACCGGCCAGCCGAAGCGCTCGAAGGCCAGATCCTTGTCCGACAGGGTGGACGCGCCGGCCGGGGTGCCGTCGGGGTTGAAGGAATGCGGCGCCGGCGGCGGGGCATGGTCGAAGAAGCCGTCATTCTCGTCGAAATTGACGATCAGGACGGTCTTGCTCCAGACCTCCGGGTTGGCGACCAGGGCTGCCAGGACTTCCTGGGTATACCAGCCGCCCTGCACCGGGCTCGACGGGCCGGGATGCTCGGAATAGGTGTCCGGCGCGACGACCCAGGAGATCTGCGGCAGCTTGCCGGCCTGGATGTCGGCCTTGAATTCCTCCAGCAGGCCGCTGGCCGGCATGGTGTTGCCGACGCCCTTGTACAGGGGCTGGGCGGCGTCCTGCGACTGCTGCCAGGGGATATAGGGCGCGCCGGTCGGGCCGTTGCCGATCGCCTCGCTGGCGCGGCGGTACGGCTTGAAGCCGACCAGGGAGTTGTCGGTGAAGTTGTTCGGCAGGTTCTGGTAGACCTTCCAGGACACGCCGGCCTTCTGCAGCCGCTCCGGATAGGTGGTCCAGGTGTAGCCTTCGCTCGACGGGCCGAAATCATCCCACTCGTTGACCACCGACGCGACGCCGGCGCCGGTCGGGCCGTTGGTGCCGGTCCACATGAACAGCCGGTTCGGATTGGTGCTGCTCAGGATCGAGTTGTGATACTGGTCGCAGATGGTGAAGGCATTGGCGAGGGCGAACTGGAACGGAAGTTCTTCTTCCGTGTAGTAGCCCATCGACTGGTTCTGCTTGAACTGCGGCCAGTGGCTCATCACGCCGTCGGCCCAGGCATTGTGCGTGTCGCTCCAGCCATGCGGCGTGCCGTTGACGCGCTGGGCGTTGCCCTTCTTCTCATCCAGGTGATACGGCATCACCACGCGGGTGCCGTTCGACTGCTGGAACACGCTGGCGCCGCCGGCCTGCGGGATGGTGAAGCGGTCGCCATAGCCGCGAACGCCGGCCATCGTCCCGAAATAGCTGTCGAAGGAGCGGTTCTCCTGCATCAGCACGACGATGTGCTCGACATCCTTGATCGAGCGGGTGGCGTTGTGCGCCGGGATCGCCAGGGCCTGCCGGATCACCGGCGGGAAGGCCGTCATCGCCGCCGCGGCGCCGGCCACCGTGCCGGCGGTCTTCAGGAAACCGCGTCTGCTTTCGGAAGTCATCTCAGGACTCTCCTGGGGGGTAACGAACGGAAAATCGAAACTGTGGCGGCCGTGTCAGGCCGCGCCCGCCTGGCCGATGGCCGGGTCGGAGACACTGGGGGTGCCGTCCTCCATCCGCCCGGCGAAGCGCCGGGAGAACAGGGCGTCGCCCTCCACCTTCACGGTGATGTCGTACCAGCGCCCCTGGGCCAGCAGCGGCAGGCGCAGCACCGCCTGGCCGCCCGCCGCCATCGGATGGCGCGGCGATCCCTGGACCGCCTGGTAGGCATTGGCCGTGACGACGAAGGTGCAGGCCTTGCCGCCGTGGTTGGACATCTGCAGCGCCAGGGCGCCGCCCGCCTTGTCGTAAGCGGCGGTGACCTCCGGTGCCGGCTTGCCCGCGCCGAGGGCGGCGACGCTGCCGGTGAAGTGCCGGTGGAAGCCGTTCGGCCCCAGCACCCACAGATCGTACTGGCCGAAATCGGGGCCCGTCAGCCACTCGCCGGCCAGCTGCTTGCCGGCCTCGACCGCGTAGCGGCGGGGGATGCGGTCGAGATGCAGCCGGTCATAGACATGGAACACGGCACCGGCCGTGCCGGTGTTGGCAAAGCCGAGCCGGATCCGGTCGGCCGCGGCGGTGGCCGCCACGCCCAGCTCATAGGGCAGGGGGCGGGACGGGCGCAGGCCGGGCGCCTGCTGCGGCGGCTGCTGCGCCGCTTCCCCCGGCACCGCCACCTGCGGCAGCAGCGACTGGGTCAGGCTGATGGTATCGGCCACGAACTTGCTGCGGCTCGGCAGCTCGGGCGGCCGGTCGGTGTTCGGGGTGACGAAGTTGAAGGCCGAGGTCAGGTCGCCGCAGATCGCACGACGATGGGCGGCGATGTTCGTCTCCTGCACGCCGAAGCGCCGCTCCAGGAAGCGCAGGATCGAGGTGTGGTCGAACACCTCGGAATTGACCCAGCCGCCGCGGCTCCAGGGCGAGACCACGAAGCAGGGCACGCGCGGGCCAGGGCCGTAGACCCGGCCGTCCGGCTGCGGCTGTTGCGTGCTGCCTGGCGGCTTCGGGTGGGTGAAGTATTCCGGCGCCAGCGCCGCATCCGGCAGGGTGGAGGCGCCGGCCAGGGTGCCGTCGTGGTTGCGCGACGGGGTCGCCGGCGTCGGCGCATGGTCGAAGAAACCGTCATTCTCGTCGAAATTGACGATCAGGACCGTCTTGCTCCAGACCTCCGGGTTGGCGACCAGGGCCGCCAGCGCCTCCTGCACGTACCAGCCGCCCTGCACCGGGCTGGACGGGGCGGGATGTTCGGAATAGGCGGCCGGCGCCACCAGCCAGGACACCTGCGGCAGCTTGCCGGCCTGGATGTCGGCCCGGAACTCGTTCAGCCGGTTGCTCAGCAGTGATAGCGCGCTGGTCGCCGCGGTGTTGGCGACGCCCTTGTACAGCGGCTGGGCCTGGTCCTGCGCCGGCTGCCAGGGCAGGAAGGGGAAGCCGTTCGGCAGGTTGCCGATCGCCTCATTGGCGCGGCGGTACTGCTTGAACCCGGCCAGCGGGTCGTCGCCGAAATTGTCCGGCAGGTTCTGGTACAGCTTCCAGGTCACGCCGGCCGCCTGCAGCCGCTCCGGATAGGTCGTCCAGCTGTAGCCGTCGCGCGAACTGCCGAGGTCGGTCCATTCGTTCAGCACGGCGGCGACGCCGGCGCCGGTCGGACCGTTGCTGCCGGTCCAGTGGAACAGCCGGTTCGGATTGGTGCCGCCATGCAGCGAGCAGTGATAGGCGTCGCAGAGGGTGAAGGCGTTGGCGAGCGCGAACTGGAACTCCAGCTCGGTCCCCGTGTAGTAGCCCATCGACTGGTTCTGCTTGTAGCGCGGCCATTCGAACAGCCGGCCGTCGGCCCAGGCCTGGTGCGCGTCGTCCCAGGTGTGCGGCGTGCCGGTCACCCGCTGCGCGTTGCCGCGGCGCTGGTCCAGGTGATAGGGCATCACCACCCGGGTGCCGTTGGACTGCTGGAACACCGAGCGGCCGCCGGGCAGGGGAATGGTGAAGCGGTCGCCGAAGCCGCGGACGCCGGGGAAGGTCCCGAAGTAATGGTCGAAGGACCGGTTCTCCTGCATCAGGATCACCACATGCTCGACGTCCTTGATCGAGCGGGTGGCGTTGTTCGCCTCGATCGCCAGGGCCTGCCGGATCACTGGCGGGAAGGCGGTCAGCGCCGCCGCGGCGCCAGCCACCGTGCCGGCCGCCTTCAGGAAGTCGCGCCTGCTGTCCGAAGTCATGACCGTGAGACCCCCAGGAGAAGTGGATACTTCTATGGCGTTGAGACGTGGGTTACTGGGAATTAGAAAAAATTGACGCTATCTCCCGCGCCGGATCGTGGCGATTCCAACGTTGCGGGGCGGCGTCGATCATGGACGGGCGGACCCTAGCCAAGATTTGTTGCAGAAAGATGTTGGTCAGAGGCTTTTCTTAACAATTTTGTGGAGAGTTTCTTTTGTCGCCAGACGCCCAAGCTTTCGCCAATGCTTCCGGTGTTATGGCACAGTTACGGTCAAATGATATTGAGAATGAGTTGCAAAACTTGTTGACGGCTGGTCGTTGCCGTCTGTAACACGTCGGACATAGCCGGCAGCG
>NZ_JBYRFX010000301.1:0-16336 GCF_057815775.1 Inquilinus sp. | reverse complement strand
GGATCTGAGCGGCAACGGCGTGGTGCCGGTGGCCCGGACCTACGACTTCCGCCCGGTGCCGGCGCGGGTGCTGGAGCAATGCCTGATGAAGCCGGCGGCGGAGGCGGTGGTCTGCGAGGACCAGCGTCTGAGCTATGGCGGGCTGGCGGATCTGTCCGGCCGGGTGGCCTGGGCGCTGCAGCGCCTGGGCGTCGGTGCGGATGCCCGGGTCGGGCTGTGCGTGGAGCGCTCGGTCGGCATGGTGGCGTCGCTCTTGGGCGTGTTGCGGTCGGGCGGGGCCTATGTGCCGCTGGACCCGTCGCACCCGGAAGCGCGGCTGCGCGAGATGATCGGCGATGCCGGGCTGCACTGCATCGTGGCCGACCGCGGCAGCGCCGAACGGCTGTCCAACCTCTTGGCCGACCAGCGCCTGGTGGTGCTGGAGGATTTGGCGCCGGAAGCCGAGCCCTTCGCCGATGCGGTGCCGCAGCCGCTGCAGCTGGCCTATGTGATCTACACCTCGGGGTCGACCGGCAAGCCCAAGGGTGTGGCGGTGAGCCACGGCTCGCTGCACCTGCATCTGGAAGACTTCCTCGGCACCTACGGTATCAGCGCCACGGACACGGTGCTGCACTCCTCGACCATCAACTTCGACGTGGCGCTGCATGAGATCCTGCCGGCGCTGATCCGGGGCGGTCGCGTGGTGATGCGCGGTCCGGCGCCGTGGGAGCTGGACCGAATGAACGCGGCGCTGGCGGGGGAGGGGGTAACCTTCGCCCGGATCCCGACGGCGTATTGGCAGCAATGGATGCGGTCGCTGCCGGCATCGCTGCCGAAGCTGCGGCAGGTGACGGTGGGCGGCGAAGGCCTGCCGGGCGATGCGCTGGGCCGCTGGCAGCGGACCCATCTGGCGCATGTGCGGCTGGACAATCTGTACGGCCCGACCGAGACGACGGTGGCGTCGCTGTACCACCGGACGAGCCCATCGGATGCGTCGGAGACGATCGTGCCGATCGGCCGGCCGTATCCCGGCCGCAGCGCCATGGTGCTGGACGGCGACGGCGCGGTGGTGCCGGCGGGCGGCCTGGGCGAGCTGTGCGTCGGTGGCGACAGCGTGGCGCGGGGCTATCTGAACCGCCCCGGGCTGACGGCGGAACGCTTCGTGCCGGATCCGCATGGCGCGCCGGGCAGCCGGCTGTATCGAACGGGCGATCTGTGCCGGATGCGGGCGGATGGCACAGTGCTGTTCCTGGGTCGCCTGGACCATCAGGTGAAGCTGCGTGGTTACCGGATCGAGTTGGGAGAGATCGAGGCGGGTCTGCGGAGCTGCCTTGGCGTGAAGGAAGCGGCGGTCGCGCTGAAGGGCGCGGGCGAGAGCAAGCGTCTGGTGGGCTACGTCACGGGGGATGTGGACCCGGACGCCATCCGGATGACCCTAGGCCGTGACCTGCCGGAGCACATGATCCCGTCGGCGATCGTGGTGCTGGAGCGTCTGCCGCTGACGCCGAACGGGAAGCTGGACCGCAACGCGCTGCCGGAGCCGGAGATCACGGCGTCTGCGGTGGAGGCGCCGCGGACGGAGACGGAGCGGGTGCTGTGCGCGGTGTGGGCGGAGGTTCTGTCGCTGCCGGCCGTCGGCATCACCGACAACTTCTTCCGCATCGGTGGTGACTCGATCCTGAGCCTGCGGGTGATTGCGCGGGCGCGGGAGCAGGGGATCCGGGTGACGCCGCGTCAGGTGTTCGAACACCCGACGGTGGAGCGCCTGGCCCAGGTGGCCGAGGCAATCGGCAGCGACGAGGCGGTGCAGGCGGAGATCACTGACCGAGCATTGGCACTGACGCCGATCCAGTCCTGGTTCTTCGAGCGCTACCCCGCAGGCCTGTCGCACTGGAACCAGTCGGTGCTGCTGCGGGTGAAGGGCGAGCTGTCGGAACCGGCGCTGTCGGGCGTGCTGTCGTGGCTGGTGCGTCGCCACGATGCGCTGCGCCTGCGGTTCGAGCGCACGGATGGTTCATGGAGCCAGCGCGTGGTGTCGTCGGAAGACGCCTCGCTGCTTCAGGTGACGACGCTGGTCGGAGAGACTTGGCAGGTCGACCTGGAGGCGTTCGGTCTGTCGGTGCAGACGAGCCTGGAGCTGGGCGCGGGCCCGCTGCTGCGGGTGGGCTATGCCCGCCTGCCGGAGCAGGGCGAAGGCCGGCTGCTGCTGGCGATCCACCATCTGGCGGTGGATGGGGTGTCCTGGCGGGTGCTGCTGTCGGACCTGCAGCGAGGCTATGAGCGTGCGCTGGCGGGCGAAGCCCAGCCGACGGGTGGGCCGCGGACACCGTGGAGCCATTGGGCCCAGGCGCTGCAGGCTTATGGCGCCACGCCCGAAGTGCAGTCGGAAGCCGCTTGGTGGCGGGCCTCCCTGTCGAATGCGACGGGCCGGCTGCCGGTGAAGTCCGGCGGCGACCGCCGGCTGGGATCGAGCCGGGAGGTGACATGGCGACTGGAGGCGTCGCAGACACGCCGTCTGCTGCAGGAGGTGCCTGCGGCCTACCGGACGGGTGTCGAGGATGTCTTGCTGGCAGCCCTGAGCCGCGTGCTGGCGGACTGGTCCGGAGCCCCAGGCGTGCTGGTGGACCTGGAAGGGCATGGCCGCGAGGGTGTTGTGCCGGATGTGGATGTGTCGGAGACGGTGGGCTGGTTCACCACCCGCTATCCCGTCTGGCTGCAGTCGGAGACCGACGCGGCCGCCCATCTGATCGGAGTGAAGGAGCGGCTGCGATCGGTGCCGCATCGCGGCCTGCATTGGGGCCTGCTGCCGGCAGCATCCCGCCAGGGCCTGCCGCGGTCGGAGGTGAGTTTCAACTATCTCGGCCGGTTCGACGGCAGTCTCGCCGAAGATGGCCTGTTCGACTTCACCTCGGGGGCGCGCGAATCGTCCGTGTCGCCCGAGGCGAGGCTCGACCACGCGCTGGATATCAACGCGAAGCTGTTCTCGGACGAACTGGAAGTGAGCTGGCGCTACAGCCCGGACGAGGTGTCGGGGGCCGAGGTCGAGGCGCTGGTGGCGCAGTTCGATCGTGAATTGCGCACCCTGATCGTCCATTGCCTCGCGCAGGTATCGGGGGCGACGGCGTCGGACTTCCCACTGTCGGGTCTGACCCAGGCGCAGTTCCAGGTCCTGGGCCTGGACATATCGGAGATCCAGGATCTCTACCCGGCGACGGCGGTGCAGCAGGGTATGTTCCTGCACGGCGAGCTGCAGCCCGGCGAGGGGGTCTATGTCAACCAGCTGCGCGTGACCTTTGCCCAGGCCGTGCAGCCGGCAGCATTTCGCGGGGCCTGGCAGGCGGCGGTGTCGCGGCACGACATCCTGCGCACCGGCTTCGAATGGAGCCCGGACGGCCAGGCGCTGCAACTGGTGCGGCATGCGGCTGAGTTGCCGTTCGAGCGGCACGACTGGTCGGGAGATGCCGATTACGAAGGCCGCCTGTCGGCGTGGCGGGACACGGATCTGGCGCGCGATTTCGGCCCGGCGGCGGCGCCGTTGATGCGGGTGGCGCTGTTCATCCGCCCCGATGGCGGGACGGATATGGTCTGGACCCATCATCACGCCTTGATGGATGGCTGGAGCACGGCCCGGCTGCTGGCCGGGGTGGTCGAGGATTACGGCCGGCTGCTCGCCGGCGATGCGATTGCGCCGCAGCGATCCCCGGCCTATCGCGACTATCTCGCCTGGGTGGCGCGCCAGCCGGAGGACGAGGCCTGGTGGCGCCGGCACCTCCAGGACGCGGACGAGGCGGTCGGGCTGACGGCCATCCTGCCGCCGGCGCAGGGCAGCACCCCCGACGCCACGCCGCGGGAGATCCGGCACCGCCTGGACGAAGCCTTGTCACGCCGGCTGAACGAGGCGGCGCAGCGGCATCAGGTGACGCTCTACACCCTGGTCCAGGCAGCCTGGGCCATCCTGCTCGGCCAGCACGGCCACAGCCGGCACGCAGCCTTCGGCGTCACCGTCGCCGGCCGTCCGGCCGACCTGCCCGGCGTGCAGGAGATGCTGGGGCTGTTCATCAACAGCCTGCCCTTCGTTACCGACATTCCCGCCGCCGGGTCCTTCGGCGACTGGCTCGCCGCATTGCAGGCCCGCCAGGCGGAGATGCGGCAGCGTGAGCACACGCCGCTGGCGAAAATCCAGAATTGGGCCGGGCGTCCGGGCCAGCCGCTGTTCGACAGCCTGGTGGTGTTCGAGAACTACCCGATCGATGAGACCGCCATGCGCGGCGGCCAGCTGGATGCGCAGGGCTTCCAGGCCGCCAGCCGGACGCATTATCCCCTGACCCTGATCGTGCTGCCGGGCGGCCGCGACCGCCCGCAGATCGAGCTGAAATTCAGCTGGGATCCGACCCGGCTGGACTCCGATGGCGTCGGGCGGCTGGCCCAAACCTATGTCGACCTGCTGGCCGACCTCGCCGATGCGGCGCCGGAACTGCCGGTCGGCCTCATTGGCCGTCCCCCCGCCGCGGCGTTGGCCGAGGCGACGCGGCCGCTGCCGGAGCTCCTGCCGGTCCGCCTGGCCGCCCGCGGCATGGGTGTAATCGACCGCCCGGCGCTGGTGTCGCGCGGGCAATCCCTCTCCTGGGCCGATCTCTGGCGCCGGTCGGGTGCCCTGGCCGCCACCCTGCAGGCGCAGGGCGTGACGCCGGACTCCCGGGTGGCCCTGCTGCTGCCGCGCGGCATTCCGTTCGTGATTGGCCTGCTCGCGGCGTGGCGCGCCGGCGCCGCCTATGTCCCGCTCGACCCGGGCCAGCCGGCGGAGCGGCTGGCCTGGCAACTCGCGGATTGCGGTGCAGGATGGCTGGTCGCGGAGGGCCCGGTCGACTGGTGCCCGTCGACCGTCGCGCAGCTGGTGCCGGAGGAAGTCCCGGCGGCTACAGTCGTGCCGGCCCCGGTCGTCCTGCTCCCCGACC
Organism: Inquilinus sp.; assembly: GCF_057815775.1. Classification (NCBI taxonomy): domain Bacteria; kingdom Pseudomonadati; phylum Pseudomonadota; class Alphaproteobacteria; order Rhodospirillales; family Rhodospirillaceae; genus Inquilinus; species Inquilinus sp. The sequence goes on along the minus strand of NZ_JBYRFX010000301.1, from coordinate 11,402 downwards.
AGGCGGCCTATGTCATCTACACCTCGGGGTCGACGGGCCGGCCGAAGGGTGTCGTCGTCAGCCACGGGTCTCTGGCGGCCTATGTGTCGTCGGTGTTGGAGCAGATGCCGTCCGGCATCGCCAGCGCGGCGCTGCTGTCCACCGTGGCCGCCGATCTCGGCCACACCACTCTGTTCGGTGCCTTGTGGCAGGGCTGGACGCTGCATCTGCTGGATGATCTCGAGGCTTTCGACGGGGCCCGGCTGGGCGCCTATCTGCGCCAGCATGCGATCGACCTGCTGAAGCTGGTGCCGAGCCATCTCGGGGCCTTGCTGCACATCCCCGACGCCGCCTGCGTCCTGCCGCGCCGTTGCCTGGTGCTGGGGGGCGAGGCGATCGGCGCGCCGCTGGCCGAACAGATCCGGTCGTTGCGGCCCGACCTCGCGGTGCTGAACCATTACGGCCCGACCGAGACTACGGTGGGCGTCGTGACCCGCCAGGGTCTCGGCGGCCTGTCCCCGGTGCCGCTCGGCCGGGCGCTACCGCATGCGCAGATCCATGTCCTCGATCCGAACGGCCATGCGGTTGCGGCGGAAATCGCCGGCGAAATCACGATCGGCGGGCAGGGTGTGGCGCGCGGCTATCTGGCCCGCCCCGGCCTGACGGCGGAACGCTTCGTGCCGGATCCCTATGGCCAGCCGGGCAGCCGGCTCTATCGCAGCGGCGATCGCGGCCGCTGCTCGACCGACGGGGAACTGGTGTTCCTCGGCCGGCTGGATGCCCAGGTCAAGATCCGCGGCTGGCGGGTGGAGCCGGGCGAGGTGGCGGAGCAGATCCGCGCCCTGCCTGCGGTCACCGACGCCGCCGTGGTGGTCCGCGACTCCGGCACCGGGCCGCGCCTGGTCGGCTACGTCACCGGCGATGTCGATCCGCAGGCGGTGCGGGCGGCGCTGGCCCGGCGCCTGCCGGACCCGATGATCCCGTCGGCGATCATGGTGCTGGAACGGCTGCCGGTGACGCCGAACGGCAAGCTGGACCGCGCGGCGCTGCCGGAGCCGGCGACGGCGTCGACCACGGTGGCAGCGCCGCGCACCGACACCGAGCGCATGCTGTGCGCGATGTGGATGGAGCTCCTGGCCCTGCCGGCTGTCGGCGTCACGGATGATTTCTTCCGCATCGGCGGGGATTCGCTGATCGCCATGCGGGTGATGGTGCGGCTGCGCCAGAGCTTCGGCCCCGACCTGCCGCTGCGGCTGCTGTTCGACCACCCGGTGCTCGAAGCCCTGGCGGCCCAGCTCGAGGCGACGGCGCGCCTGGCGGCGGACGACATTGCCGACCTGCAAGATATTCTCGAGGAACTTGCGTCATGAACTACCAGCTGACCTCCGATCTGCTGCGGCTGTCGCGCGACTATGCGAAGCTGCCGGCAGAGAAGCGCAGCCAGTTCCGGCGCATTCTTCGGGACCGCGGCATCCCAGCCTCGCGGCTGCCGATCGTGCCGTTGAGCATGGAAGGCGGCCGCCGCCCGCTGTCGCGCATGCAGCAGCAGCTGTGGTTCTTGTCGCAGCTCGACCCCGACAGCGCCGCCTACAACATGCCTGGCACGATCGAGCTGGAGGGGCGGGTCGACACCGATGCCCTGCGCCGGGCGCTGGAGCAACTGGTCGAGCGCCACGAGATCCTTCGCACCCGCTTCGGCGAACAGGATGGCCTGCCGTTCCAGGAAGTGACTGACGAAGCCGGCTATGGCTGGACCGTCACCGACCTGTCCGATCTCGACCCGGCCGGGCAGGATGCGGCGCTTCAGGCACTGCGCGAGGCCGCGGGCCGGCAGCCCTTCGACCTGGCGCGCGGGCCGCTGGTCCGGGCCGATCTGGTGCGGCTGGCAGCGGAACGCCACATCCTCATTCTGACGCTGCACCACATCGTGTCTGACGGCTGGTCGACCGGCATCCTGGTGCGGGAATTTCATGCCTTCTATGCCGCTGCTCTGACCGGGCAGCCGCCGGAGCTTCCGGCCCTGCCGCTGCAATATGCCGATTACGCTGCCTGGCAGGGGGAGTGGCTGGATGAGGAGGCGCTGGCCCGTCAGGTCGATTACTGGCGGGGCCAGCTGGCCAACCTGCCGCCGGCCCTGGAGCTGCCGGTCGACCGGCCGCGGCGGGCGGGCGCACTGGCCGACGGGGCATCTTTCGGCTTCACCGTTCCGGCCGGGCTGACGGCGCGGCTGCGCGCGCTGGCCGGGGCCGAAGGCGCGACGCTGTACATGGTGCTGCTCGCCGCCTACCAGCTGCTGCTGGCCCGCTACAGCGGCCAGCAGGACATCGTCGTCGGCTCGCCGGTCGCCGGCCGCAGCCAGCGTGAGCTGGAAGATCTGGTCGGCGTCTTCGTCAACACCATCGCCCTGCGCTGCGACCTGTCGTACAACCCGTCGGGGCAGGATCTGCTGCGCCGCGTCCGGGACACCGCGCTCGGCGCCTTCGCCAACCAGGACACCCCGTTCGGGGCGCTGGTGGCGGCGCTGCAGCCCGATCGCGATCTGGCGCATCATCCGGTGGTCCAGGCGTTCTTCACGCTGCAGAACACGCCGGGCCAGGCCCTGGAGCTGCCCGGCCTCACCATGCGCTGGATCGAACAAGACAGCGTGACCGCGAAATTCGATCTGTCGCTCACGGTCGATGAGGTCGGCGACAGTCTGCGCGCGGTGTTCGAATATCCCGGCGAGCTGTTCGATGCCGGCACCATCGAAGGCCTGTCGCAAAGCTATGTCAGGCTGCTGCGCGGCCTGGTGGAAACCCCGGCGCGGCCGGCGCTCGGCCTGCCGCTGCTGGAGAACGGCACGGCGCTGCCGGCACCGCAGCGCTATGCGTTCCGATCGGTGACGGAGCGTGTGCTGGCGCAGTGCGGACGCGACCCGTCGGCGACGGCTGTGGTCCATGAGGACCAGCGCCTGAGCTATGGCGGCCTGGAGGATCTTTCGGGCCGGATGGCCTGGGCGCTGCAGCGGCTGGGTGTCGGGGCCGATGTCCGTATCGGCCTGTGCATGGAGCGTTCGACCGGCCTGGTGGCGTCGCTGCTGGGCATCCTGCGCGCCGGCGGGGCCTATGTGCCGCTGGACCCGGCCTATCCCGAGGCGCGGCTGCGCGACATGATCGCCGATGCCGGACTGCATTGCATCGTGGCCGACCGGGCGAGCGCGGAGCGGTTGTCTAGCCTGCTCGACGGGCAGCGCCTCGTGGTGCTGGAGGATCTGGCCGAGGAAGCAGAGCCCTTCCTGGATGCGGCGCCGCATCCGCTGCAGTTGGCCTATGTGATCTACACTTCGGGGTCGACGGGCCGGCCCAAGGGCGTCGGCATCAGCCACGACAACGTGGCGCGGCTGCTGGACTCGACCGACGGTTGGTTCGGCTTCGGGCCGCCGGATGTGTGGACGCTCTTCCACTCCTACGCCTTTGACTTCTCGGTGTGGGAGATCTTCGGGGCCCTGGCCTATGGCGGCCGGCTGGTGGTGGTGCCACACTGGACAGCCCGCGACACCCAGGCGTTCCACGATCTCCTGCGTGTCGAAGGCGTCACGGTGCTGAACCAGACGCCATCGGCGTTCCAGCCGCTGATGCATCTGGACATCGCCTCGGACCAGCCGCTGACGGCGCTTCGGACGGTGATCTTCGGCGGCGAGAAGCTGGAGCCGTCGACGCTGGCGCCGCTGATCGCGGCGCGCGGGGACGCGGCGCCGGCACTGATCAACATGTACGGCATCACCGAAACCACGGTGCATGCGACGTACCGGCGCTTGGGTACGGCCGAGATCCTGCCGCAGGGCGCGCGCAGCCTAATTGGTGAATCGCTGCCGGATCTGCCGGTGCATGTGCTTGATATGGCGCTGCAGCCGACGCCGCCGAACGCCCTGGGCGAGCTGTGCGTCGGCGGTGCCGGTCTGGCGCGGGGCTATCTGAACCGTCCCGGGCTGACGGCCGAACGCTTCGTACCGAACCCGTATGGTGCGCCGGGCAGCCGGCTGTATCGCAGCGGCGACTTGGCGCGCAGCCTGGCCTCGGGCGAGCCGGAGTACATCGGCCGCCTGGACCATCAGGTGAAGTTGCGCGGCTACCGGATCGAGCTTGGCGAGATCGAGGCTGGCCTGCGGGGCTGTGCCGGGGTGAAGGAAGCGGCGGTCGCGCTGAAGGGTAGCGGTGAGGGCAGGCGCCTGATCGGCTACGTCACCGGTGACGCGGACCCGGACGCCATCCGGATGACCCTCGGCAAGGACCTGCCGGAGCACATGATCCCGTCGGCGATCGTGGTGCTGGAGCGTCTGCTGCTGACGCCGAACGGCAAGCTGGACCGCAACGCCCTGCCGGAGCCAATGGTGACGGCCGCGGCCGGCCGGGTGGTCGCGCCGCGCACGCCGACGGAACAGCGGCTGCGCGACCTGTGGTCCGAGCTGCTCGGGGTCGACGGCATCGGCGTCGAAGACCATTTCTTCCGTCTCGGCGCCCACTCCCTGACCACCGTGCGCCTGGTGTCGCGCATTCGCGACCGGCCGGGGCGCGAGATCTCGCCCAGGACCGTCTTCGCCAGCCCGGTGCTGCAGGATCTGGCGGCGGAGATCGACCGCGCCGCGCCCGCGGCCTCGCACCGGATTCCGCAGCGCGCGCCGGGCGCGCCGGTGCCGCTGTCGCACACGCAGGAGCGGCTCTGGTTCCTGTGGCGGATGGATTCTGCCGACACCGCCTACAACCTCAGCGGCACGCTGCGCCTCGACGGCACGGTGGATGCCGATGCCCTGCGCCGGGCGATCGCTGCCGTCTACGGGCGCCACGACGTGCTGCGGACGCGGATCCGGGAGATCGACGGCACGCCGTTCCAGGTCGCGGCCGAGGATGCCGGCTTCGGCTGGGCCGAAACCGACCTGGCCGATGTTGAGCCGGCGCAGCAGCCGGCGGCGCTGGACGATCTCGTCCGCACGGCGTCGACCGCGCCGTTCGATCTCGAAGCCGGCCCGTGCTTCCGTGTGCATCTGATCCGCCTGTCCGACCGGGCGTCGATCCTGGTCATGGCGCTGCACCACATCATCGCCGATGGCTGGTCGATGCCGATCCTGGAGCGCGAGATCGTCGCCGGGTATCGCACCGCCCTCGGCCTGGACGCCGCCGACTTGCCGGCGCTGCCGCTGCAATTCGCCGATGTTGCGGCCTGGGAGCGCGGCCGGGCGGAAGACGACGTTTTCGCCGCCCAGCTGGACTACTGGCGCATCCGCCTGGCCGATGCCGACACGCCGCTGGCCCTGCCGGCGGACCGGGTGCGCAACGGCCTGCGGCGCGGCGAGGGCGGCCGCATCGGCGTGACCCTGCCGCCGGCCTTGGCCGAATCCATCCGCGTGGCGGCGCAGTTGCACGGCACCACGCCCTTCGTCGTCCTGCTCGCGGGCTTCGCCGTGCTGCTCGGCCGCTATGCCTACAGCAGCACCGTCCGCATCGGCATTCCCGTCTCCGGCCGCAGCCGGATGGAAACCGAAGGGCTGATCGGCTGCTTCATCAACACGCTGGTGGCCGGCATCGATCTGCACCAGGCGGACTCCGCCCGCGCCCTGCTGGCGCGGGTGCAGGAGGAGGTGCTGCGGGCGCAGGCGAATGGCGACGTCCCGTTCGTGCGGATCGTCGACGAACTGCAGCCGGAACGCGACCTGACGCAGACGCCGTTCTTCCAGGTTATGTTCAACCTGCAGCAGCAGGACGAGGACACGCTCGCCGCCCTGCCGGACCTGGCGATCACCCGGCTGGAGGGGGCTGGCCTCGCGGCCCAGTACGATCTGTCCGTGCAGGCCCGGATCGTGGGAGAGGCCGTCAGGCTGACGCTGGTCTACGCCACCGACATCTTCGACGGGTCGGCGGTGGAACGGCTGAGCGGCCAGTACCTGGAGATCCTGCAACAGCTGTCGTCGCAGGACGATCACGGGATCGGCGCGTTGTCGCTGGGCCAAGGCACGGCCCTGCCGACGGTTGAGTCTTATGCGTTCCGGTCGGTGACCGGGCGGGTGCTGGAGCAGTGCCGGCGCGACCCAGCGGCCGTGGCGGTGGTCCATGAGGACCAGCGCCTGAGCTATGGTGATGTGGAGAGCCTGTCGGGCCGGATGGCCTGGGCGCTGCGGCGGCTGGGCGTCGGGGCGGATGTCCGCGTCGGCCTGTGCATGGAGCGTTCGACCGGCCTGGTGGCGTCGCTGCTGGGCATCCTGCGGGCCGGCGGGGCCTATGTGCCGCTGGATCCGGCCTATCCCGAGGCGCGTCTGCGCGATACCATCGCCGATGCCGGGCTGCACTGCATCGTGGCGGATCGGGCCAGTGCCGCGAGGCTGTCCGGCCTGCTCGACGGCCAGCGCCTGGTGGTGCTGGAAGACTTGGCCGAGGCGGCAGAGCCTTTTGCGGATGCGGTGCCGCACCCGCTGCAGCTGGCCTATGTGATCTACACCTCCGGCTCGACAGGTCGGCCCAAGGGCGTCGGCATCAGCCACGACAATGTGGCGCGGCTGCTGGACTCGACCGACGGTTGGTTCGGCTTCGGGCCATCTGACGTGTGGAGCCTTTTCCACTCCTACGCTTTCGATTTCTCGGTGTGGGAGATCTTCGGCGCCCTGGCCTATGGCGGGCGGCTTGTTGTGGTGCCGCACTGGACAGCCCGCGACGTCCAGGCGTTCCACGACTTGCTGCGCATTGAAGGCGTCACGGTGCTGAACCAGACGCCATCGGCGTTCCAGCCGCTGATGCACCTCGATGTGGCCTCGGACCAACCATTGACGGCGCTGCGCGCGGTGATCTTCGGCGGTGAGAAGCTGGAGCCCTCGACGCTGGCATCATGGGTGGCCAAGCGGGGCGATGCGGCCCCGGCGCTGATAAACATGTACGGCATCACCGAGACCACGGTGCATGCCACCTACCGGCGTCTGGCAGCGGCAGAGGTGCTGGGACCGCAGGCGCGCAGCATGATCGGGGAAAGCCTGCCCGACCTGCCGGTGCACGTGCTGGACCAGGCACTGCAGCTGGCGCCGCCGAACGCCCTGGGCGAGCTGTGCGTCGGCGGTGCCGGCCTGGCGCGGGGCTATCTGAACCGTCCCGGGCTGACGGCCGAACGCTTCGTACCGAACCCGTATGGTGTGCCGGGCAGCCGGCTGTACCGCAGCGGCGACCTTGCGCGCAGCCTGGCCTCGGGCGAGCGGGAGTACATCGGCCGCCTGGACCATCAGGTGAAGTTGCGCGGCTACCGGATCGAGCTCGGAGAGATCGAGGCGGGTCTGCGGGGCTGCCTTGGCGTGAAGGAAGCGGCGGTCGCGCTGAAGGGCGCGGGCGAGAGCAAGCGGCTGATCGGCTATGTCACGGGTGACGCGGACCCGGACGCCATCCGGATGACCCTAGGCCGTGACCTGCCGGAGCACATGATCCCGTCGGCGATCGTGGTGCTGGAGCGCCTGCCGCTGACGCCGAACGGCAAGCTGGACCGCAACGCGCTGCCGGAGCCGGAGATCACGGCATCGGCGGTGGAAGCGCCGCGGACGGAGACGGAGCGGGTGCTGTGCGCGGTGTGGGCCGAGGTGCTGTCGCTGCCGGCCGTCGGCATCACCGACAACTTCTTCCGCATCGGCGGTGACTCGATCCTGAGCCTGCGGGTGATCGCCCGGGCGCGGGAGCAGGGGCTGCGGGTGACACCGCGCCAGGTGTTCGAACACCCGACGGTGGAGCGTTTGGCCCAGGTGGCCGAGGCGGTCGGGACGGACGAGGCGGTGCAGGCGGAGATCACCGACCGCGCCTTGGCGCTGACGCCGATCCAGTCCTGGTTCTTCGAGCGCTACCCCGCAGGCCTGTCGCACTGGAACCAGTCGGTGCTGCTGCGGGTGAAGGGCGAGCTGTCGGAGCCGGCGCTGTCGGGCGTGCTGTCGTGGCTGGTGCGTCGCCACGATGCGCTGCGCCTGCGGTTCGAGCGCACGGATGGTACGTGGCAGCAGCGTGTGGTGCCGACGGAGACGTCGGACCTGCTGCAGGTGACGACGCTGACCGGGTCGGCCTGGCCGTCGGATCTGGAAGCGTTCGGCCTGTCGGTACAGACGAGCCTGGAACTGGGCTCAGGTCCGCTGCTGCGGGTGGGCTACGCCCGCCTGCCGGAACAGGGCGAAGGCCGGCTGCTGCTGGCGATCCATCATCTGGCGGTGGATGGGGTGTCGTGGCGGGTGCTGCTGTCGGATCTGCAGCGCGGTTATGAACGAGCCGTTGCGGGCGAAGCCCAGCCGGCGGGTGGGCCGCGGACGCCGTGGAGCCATTGGGCCCAGGCGTTGCAGGCCTATGGCACGAGCCCGGAAGTTCAGTCTGAGGCGGCTTGGTGGCGTAACTCCGTGTCGAATGCGACGGGCCGGCTGCCTGTGAAATCCGGCGGCGACCGTCGTCTGGGGTCGAGCCGCGAGGTGACCTGGCGGCTGGAGGCGTCGCAGACGCGCCGGCTGCTGCAGGAGGTGCCGGCGGCCTACCGGACGGGTGTGGAAGACGTGCTGCTGGCGGCGCTGAGCCGGGTGCTGGCGGATTGGTCCGGCGCGCCGGGCGTGCTGGTGGATCTGGAAGGCCATGGCCGCGAGGGTGTGGTGCCGGATGTGGATGTGTCGGAGACGGTGGGCTGGTTCACCACCCGCTATCCCGTCTGGCTGCAGTCTGAGACCGACGCGGCCGCCCATCTGATCGGTGTGAAGGAGCGGCTGCGGTCGGGGCCGCATCGCGGCCTGCACTGGGGCCTGCTGCCGGTAGCATCCCGCGAAGGGCTGCCGCAGTCTGAGGTGAGCTTCAACTATCTCGGGCGGTTCGACGGCAGCCTGGCCGAGGATGGGCTGTTCGGCTTCGCCCGGGAGGCCCGTGGCGCGTCGATGTCGCCGGAGACGGCGCTGGACCATGTGCTGGATATCAACGGCCTGGTGGCGGAAGACAGCCTGTCGCTGAGCTGGCAGTACAGCCCGGACGTGGTGTCGGCCGCTGAGATCGAAGACCTCGTGCGCCGGTTCGATGCCGAGATCCGATCGCTGATCACCCATTGCCTGGCACAGGCACCGGGGGCAACGGCGTCGGACTTCCCGCTGTCGGGCCTGACCCAGGCGCAGTTCCAGGCGCTCGACCTCGACGTGTCTGAGATCCAGGACTTCTACCCGGCGACGGCGGTGCAGCAGGGGATGCTGTTCCACAGCCTGATGCGGCCGGGCGAAGGCGTCTATGTCAACCAACTGCACCTGTCGCTGCCGCAGGCGCTGGACGTCACGGCTCTGCGGGGCGCGTGGCAGGCGGCGGTGTCGCGGCACGACATCCTGCGCACCGGCTTCGAATGGCGCCATGGCGGCGACGCGCTGCAGGTGGTGCGGCACGCGGCCGAGCTGCCATTCGAGCGGCATGATTGGTCGGGCGAGGATGCCTTCGAGGACCGGCTGTCGGCGTGGCGGGCGGATGATCTGGCGGCAGGCTTCGACCTGGCGGCGGCACCGCTGATCCGGGTGACGGTGTTCGATCGCCCGGATGGCGGGTCGGACCTGGTATGGACCGGCCATCACGCGCTGATGGATGGCTGGAGCACGTCGCAGTTGCTGGGCGAGGTCGGGGCGGCCTATGAGGCGCTGCGGCGTGGTGCGCCGGTGCCGTCGGTGTCGGGCCCGTCCTACCGTGACTACGTGTCCTGGCTGGTGCAGCAGGGCAACGGCGAGGCGTGGTGGCGCAGCCAGCTGGCCGAGGTGGACGAGCCGGCGGGTCTGCTGGGCAGCCTGGAGAGCCCGGCGGCGGGTGAGACGGGATCGCACCGGCTGTACGAGCGGCTGCCGCAGGGGCTGAGCGAGCGGCTGCGGTCTGCGGCGCAGCGTCATGCTGTGACGCTGAACACGCTGATGCAGGGCGCTTGGTCGGTGCTGCTGTGGCGTTACGACAATCGGCCCCAGGTCGTGTTCGGGGCGACGGTGTCGGGACGCCCGCCGGAGCTGGCGGGGTCGGACCGGATGCTGGGGCTGTTCATCAACAGCCTGCCGGTCTGGGTGACGCTGAGCCCGGGCGAGCCGGTGTCGGCGTGGCTGCGGCGGCTGCAGGACCGGAACAGCGAGCTGCGGCAGTACGAGCACACGCCGCTGTCGGAGATCCAGCGCTGGGCAGGCCAGGCCGGCGAGAGCCTGTTCGACAGCCTGGTGGTGTTCGAGAACTATCCGGTGGACGATGCGGCCCAGGCAGCCGAAGGCGGCCTTGCCCCCACCCGGGCCGAGACCATCGAGCGTACCCATTATCCGCTGATGCTCGGGATCATGCCGCGCGATGAGCTGCGGCTGAACTGGATCTGGGACGGCGACCGGGTGTCTTCGGCCAGCATGGATCTGCTGCGCCGCCATTATGTCGAGGTGCTGGAACAGCTGGCCTCGGAGCATGATCTGCTCCTCGGCCAGCTCGGCACCGAGCCGGCCACGCCGGCGCCGCGGCCGCTGCCCTCTTACGGCTTCCGGTCGGTGGCGGCGCGGGTCGCGGACCGGGCTGCGGCAGGGCCGGATCGGATCGCGGTGACCTGCGCGGGCGAGAGCCTGAGCTATGGCGACCTCGATGCCTGGTCGAACCGGATCGGGCGGGCGCTGCAGCGGCTGGGCGTCGGGGCGGAGGCGCGGGTCGGGCTGTGCCTGGACCGTTCGGCCGGGATGGTGGCCTCGCTGCTCGGGGTGCTGAAGTCGGGCGGGGCCTATGTGCCGCTCGACCCGTCCTATCCCGAAGCCCGGCTGCAGGACATGGTGGCCGATGCCGGCTTGCATGGCATCGTGACCGATCGGGCCAGCGCGGCCTGCCTGCCCGGCCTGTTGTCGGGCCAGCGCGTCCTGGTGCTGGAAGACCTCGACGAGACTGACGGTACGGCGCTGGCGCAGGCGGTGCGGCATCCGTTGCAGCTGGCCTATGTGATCTACACCTCGGGTTCGACCGGCAAGCCGAAGGGCGTGGCTGTGAGCCATGGGGCGCTGGATCGGTTCCTGGCCAGCATGGCGCAGGCGCCGGGGCTGACGCCGGACGATGTCTGGCTGAGCGTGACCTCGATCTCCTTCGACATCTCGGCGCTGGAGCTGTACCTGCCGCTGGTGACCGGCGCGCGGGTGGAGCTGGCGCGGCGGGAGACGGTGCGGGATGGCCGGTCGCTATCGGCGCTGCTGCAATCGAGCGGCGCTACGGTGCTGCAGGCCACGCCGATGGGCTGGCGGGGGCTGCTGGAAGGCGGCTGGACCGACGGGCACGGGCTGACGGCGCTGTGCGGCGGCGAGGCGCTGCCGGAGGATCTGGCGGCGGCGCTGCTGCGGCGCGGCGTGCGGCTGTGGAACATGTACGGGCCGACCGAGACGACGATCTGGTCGGGCCTCGCGCCGGTCGAGGCGGGTCAGCCGATCCGGTTGG
>NZ_JBYRFX010000300.1:0-8463 GCF_057815775.1 Inquilinus sp. | reverse complement strand
CCGGCAGGAAGCGGATCGACCGCTGCTGGTCGTAGGTCAGCTGGGTGATCTCGGCCGGCAGGCTCTCATCCGGCGGCACGAACGGGGCCTGCGACACGGTCTTCGCCCGGTCGACCAGCCAGGTCATGCTGAACGGTGTGGTCTCGCCCAGGCTGGGCGCAGCGTTGGCGGGCCTCACTGCGCCAAAGAAGGACGCAGCCGCAAGCGCGGTCGTCCCCATCAAGATCTGGCGTCTGGTCAGCCCCACGTCACCACCACTGAATTTCTTTCGTCCGACTTTTTTCGCGCCAACTTTTTTCGCACTGCAGCATACAGCAAGTTCGATCGCGATTGTGGCGGTTCCTGGACGAACAGAACCGCACCCGGCACGCCCGGCCACGACGCGCCCTATCGGATCACGCCGCAACACGGAAGGACCGATCGTTCAACGCGACCTTTCCAGATTTGTTCCGATGTTAAAGTACCCGGTCCCCGACATCCGCAGAAGCAGGCGGGCCCAAGCGCAACGGCAGAGACTGCCCTGCGCGTTTCACAGATTGACAGGTGGGAATAGACTCGCTTTTACGGCGAGAATGACCGGGCGAACGCATCCCGGAAGGTCGCCATGGCGGCGACAGGGCCGCTGGCCGGGGGATTCAGCCCGTCCAGGAAGCCCCAGTCGTGGAAGCGCGCGACCAGGGCCGGGTCGCGGCTGAACACATGCACGGGCACGTCGCGCGGCGTGCCGGGGCCGGTGACGATCGGCGCCGGCTGATGGTCGCCCATCACCACCATCAGCGTGTGGTCGCCCAGCATCCGGTCGACATAGTCCAGCAGCGCGCGCAGGGAATAGGCCATCGACAGGCCATACTGGGTGCGGATCCGGTCCGGGTCGCTCCACACCTGCTCCGGCGTGCCGCCGGTGGCGGGCAGGCCGCGGTAGATGCTGCCGTCGCCGATCTTGCTCCAGTCGTTGACCATGCTCGGCACGGGGGTCCAGGGCGCGTGGCTGGACACCAGCACGACCTCGCTGAACAGCGGCTTCGGCTGGTGCTGCTGCCAGTGCTGGAAGGCGGACAGGGTGAACTGGTCGGGCATCGTCACCCAGCCGAAGGGTGGGCCGGCATAGCCGAGGTCGTCGGCGAACAGCGCGTCGTCGAAGCCGTAGAAGCGGGTCGCCTCCGGCTCGCCGCCGGTGATCGCCGGGGCGATCAGCGCGGTGTGGTAGCCGGCCTCGGTGAACAGCCGGGTCAGCGTCAGGCGCTTGCCGGTCATCAGCAGGTCATAGCGCAGCTGGTCGTCGATCTGCAGGCCGCTCACCAGCGTCGCATGCGCCAGCCAGGACTGGCCGCCGCGGGTGGGGGAGGCCAGCCAGCCGGACGCGGTGTAGACGCCGGCAGCCGCCAGCTTCGGCCCCATCTCGGCCAGCACCGCCTTCGGCTCGCCGTCGAAGCGAGGATCCTCCAGCGCGCTGCGGCCGTAGGATTCGAGGAAGACAATGGTGACGTCGGCGCCGCCCAGCCCGGCCAGCGGCTTGCCCGGCAGGCTGCCGCGCAGCGGGTCGATCGCCTCCTCGGCCCGGAAGCGGCCTTCCATCGCCAGGGCCGGGATCAGCCGGTCGACCTGGTCGGCGACCATGTGGGTGGCGATGTCGTTGACCGGCCGTGCCGGGCCATAGACATCCGGCACCGTCTGGCCGATGGCGAACACCGCGATGGCGATCAAGCCCAGGGCGCCTGCGACACTGCGGCGCGGCGGCGTGGACAGGGTCTGCTGCAGCACGCGCACGGCGCGGGCGGTGGCCCACCACACGCACCAGGCGGCCAGGATCACGCCGAAGGTGGTCGCGATCAGGCCGAGGGCGCCGATCACGCCGTTCGCCAGATGCATGCCATCGACCAGCAGCAGCCGGTCGACATACAGGCTGACCGGCCGGCCGAAGGACAGTTCGGTGGTCAGGTTGGCCAGCTTGATCGCCGCGACCAGCAGCCCGAGGCCGCCGAGCACGACGGCGAAGAGGCGTGAGCGGCGCAGCGCCGGCACCAGGGCCAGGGCCGCGACCACGATCGCCAGCTCGACCGGCACCGAGGCCAGGCCGTAGAATTGCCAGCCATCCGGGTCGGACGGCACCCCGAGCAGCAGCACCAGCCACAGCAGGGCGACGACCAGGCGCAGCACCGCGAACAGCGGCGTCAGGCGGGTGCGGAGGCGGGGCGGGGCGGTGTCTGCGGCGGTCATGGCGGCGGGACCATGGCATAACGGCAATGGCCGGTGCATGAAATCTCCGTCATCTCCGACTCTGTCCCTGGCGCAGAGGCGGGGTCGGCGCGATAACCAGACCGGATGCGATGACGCGATGCCCGAACACCGAGCTGACTCTCCGATCGCCGAGACCCTGCGGCTCGCCACGCCCGACGACGTGCCGGCGCTGCTGGAGATCGAGTCCCGCGCCTTCGACCACGACCGGCTGACCCGGCGCAACTTCCTGCATCTGCTGACCCGCGGCCACGCCGTCTGCCTGGTGGCGGAAATGGGTGGCCGGCTGCTCGGCTATGCCCTGGTGCTGCTGCGCCGGACCACGGCGCTGGCCCGCCTCTATTCCCTCGCGGTCGATCCGGTGGCGCGTGGGCGGAAGCTGGGCGCCCGGCTGCTGGACGAGGCGGAGCGGGCGGCGCATGGCGAGGGGGCGCTGTTCCTGCGGCTGGAGGTGCGGCCCGACAATGCGCCGGCGATCGCGCTGTACCAGGCGCATGGCTATCGCCATTTCGGCCGCTATCTCGACTTCTACGAAGACCATGCCGACGCGCTGCGCTTCGAGAAGCGTCTCGGGGCCGACGACCAGCCGCAGACCGACCTGCACATCCCGTATTACGCCCAGACCACCAACTTCACCTGCGGTGCCGCGGCGCTGCTGATGGCGCTGAAGGCGCTGGACCCGGCGACGGAGCTGAGCCGGGCGCGTGAGCTGCGGCTGTGGCGCGAGGCGACGACGATCTACATGACGTCCGGCCATGGCGGCTGCGACCCCTACGGCATGGCGCTGGCGGCGCATGACCGCGGCCTGCGGGCCCGGATCTTCGTCAGTGATGATTCGCTTCTGTTCCTGGACGGCGTGCGCAGCCCGGACAAGAAAGCGGTCATGACCGTGGTGCAGGAGGATTTTCGCGCCCGCTGCGCCCGCCGCAAGATCGAGGTCGTGCACCGTGCCCTCACTTTGCCCGAAATGTGCGCGCTGATTGCCGAAGGCGCGATCCCGATCGTGCTGATCAGTCTGTTCCGTGGTTACGGCGAAAAAAATCCGCATTGGGTGGTGGCAAACGGCTTCGATGAGCGTTTCATCTATGTGCACGACCCCTGGGTCGCCGTGACGGAGATGGAAAGCGCCTCGGCCAAGGCGAATCTCCCGATTCCGCGCCAGGAATTCGAGCGAATGGCGCGTTACGGCCGCACCCAGCTCCGGGCCGCGGTCGTGCTCAGCAGGAAGGCCTCATGAGCGGTTGGATCATCGTTGTCGACCGTATCACCGACTTCAAGGGCGACCCCGACGGGCGGCAGCTCGTCACCGCCCGGGACTACATCGCCCGGCCGCAATCGCTGAAGGGGGCGGACGCCAAGGTCATCAACCTGACCCGGTCCACCGCCTACATGACCCGCGGCTACTATGTCTCGCTGCTGGCCGAGGCCCGGTCCCACCGCGTCATCCCGATGGTCGAGACCATTCTCGATCTCGGCCAGAAGACGCTCTACAAGATCGCCCTGCCGGACCTGGAGGACGACCTCGGCCGCCGGATCAAGCGGCTGTCGGTGCCCCCGGGCGGGCCGTTCAAGCTGATCATCTGCTTCGGCCGCGCCGATGACAGCCGGTTCCAGGATTTCGGCCGCCGGGTGTTCGACTGGTTCCGGGCGCCGATCCTCGAGGTCAAGGTCCGCTTCACCGACAAATTCCGCATCGCCTCGGTCGGCGAATTGTCGATCGCCGACATCGAGGGCGAGAGCGAGAGCTTCTTCTACGAAACGCTCGATCTCTACACCCGCCAGGGCTGGCGCAACCCGAAGGAGAACAAGCCGGCGAAATACACCCTCGCCGTGCTGTTCAACCCGAAGGAGGAATTCGCGCCCTCGACCCACCGCTCGATCCTGAAGCTCGCCCGCGTGGCCGAGACGATGGACATGGAGGTCGAGGTCATCGAGAAGAAGGACCTGCTGCGCCTCGCCGAATACGACGCGCTGTTCATCCGCGAGACCACGGCGATCGACAACCACACCTTCCGCTTTGCCCGAAGGGCGGAGCAGGAGGGCATGCCGGTGATCGACGACAGCACCTCGATCCTGCGCTGCGGCAACAAGGTCTATCTCTACGAGCTGCTGACCGCGAACAAGATCCCGACGCCGAAGACCGTGGTGATCGACAGTTTGAAGCATGTCGAGCGGGTGGAGGAGGAGTTCTCCTACCCGATCGTGCTGAAGATTCCGGACGGGTCGTTCAGCCGCGGCGTGTTCAAGGCCAATGACCGGCGTGAGCTGGAACAGATGGCGGAACAGCTGCTGGACGATTCCGACGTCATCCTGGCGCAGGAATTCATGCCGACCGACCATGACTGGCGGGTCGGCGTGCTGGATGGCGAGCCGCTGTTCGTCTGCCAGTACATGATGGCGAAGAAGCACTGGCAGATCGTCCGGCATTCGCCCGACGGCAAGGTCGGCTGGGGCAACTTCAAGACCTTCGCGCTGGACGAAGTGCCGGCCGAGGTGCTGGACGTGGCGGTGCGCGCGGCGCGGCTGATCGGCGACGGGCTGTACGGCGTCGACCTGAAGCAGACCGAAAAGGGTGTCTTCGTCATCGAGATCAACGACAATCCGAATCTGGACCATGGCTGCGAGGACCTGATCGCCAAGGACGAGCTCTGGCGCCGGGTCTGCCGCTGGTTCATCGATCGGCTGGATGCCGGCTGACCTGCCGGCCGGGGGCGAATTCGACCAATGGCACGCACCACCTGGATCCCGTTGCTCCTGGCCCTGGCCTGGACTGCCCCGGCCTGGGCCGACGGCACGCTGGCCAGCCAGATCACGGCCGCCGACCAGAAACGGCTGGATGCGTTCGACTCCGTCCGGGGCGAGGCGATCGGCGCTGCCCGGGAGAGCACCGACAAGGCCGCCTTGGCGACGCTGGACCAGATCCTGGGCGGCAAGCCGCAATCGATCCGCGGCGCCACCGATCTGGCCGGGACCTGGCGCTGCCGGGTGGCCAAGCTGGGCGGCAACCCGCCCCTGGTGGTCTATGACTGGTTCCGGTGCAGGATCACCGACGATTCCGCCGGGCTGCGGCTGGACAAGGTGTCGGGGTCCCAGCGCACCAATGGCGGCTTCTACGACGGCACCGATGCCGAGCGCCTGACCTATCTCGGCGAAGGCTACTACGACAACGAGAAGGCCAAGCGCTACGGCAGCAACCCGGAGCGGGACGAGGTCGCCTATCTCGTCCGCGTCGGGCGCGACCGGCTGCGGCTGGAATTCCCGTCGCCGCGCCTCGAATCCCAGTTCGACATCATGGAACTCGAACGCGTGAAGTGATCGCCTGGAGCCGCCCCCCGGCATAGGATCGACACGTGATCGATCTTCGGGGGAGTGGGTGCGCATGACCGAGACAGACGGGCATCGGGGGCTGCTGCGCCAGCGCCAGGGGCACGAACATGGCAAGGTCACCTTCGTCGAACTGTTCTTCGACCTGGTGTTCGTCTTCGCCATCACCCAGCTGTCGCACAGCCTGCTGAAGGACCTCAGCCTGCTCGGGGCGCTGCACACGGGGCTGCTGTTCCTGGCGGTGTGGTGGGTGTGGATCTACACCTCCTGGGTCACCAACTGGCTGGACCCGGAGCGCACGCCGGTGCGCCTGCTGCTGCTGGCCCTGATGCTGGCCGGGCTGGTCCTGTCGACCTCGTTGCCCGAGGCCTTCGCCGAGAAGGGGCTGGCCTTCGCCGGCGCCTATGTCTGCATGCAGGTCGGGCGCAGCCTGTTCACGGCGCTGGCGGTGCGGCGGCACAGCCCGGGCAATTTCCGCAACTTCCAGCGCATCACCGCCTGGCTCGTCCTCTCCGGCGTGTTCTGGGTCGCCGGGGCCTTTGCCGAGGCGGAGGTGCGGCTGGCGCTGTGGGCCGCCGCGCTGGCGATCGAATACGTCTCGCCGTCGCTCGGCTTCTGGACCCCGGGCCTCGGCCGGTCGACCACGTCGGACTGGGATGTCGAAGGCGGGCACATGGCCGAACGCTGCGGCCTATTCGTCATCATCGCGCTCGGGGAATCGATCCTGGTGACCGGCGCCACCGTCGCCGAGCTGGAGCTGAGCGCCAGCACGCTCGCCGCCTTCGTCACCTCCTTCATCGGCAGCGTGGCGATGTGGTGGATCTATTTCGACATTGGCGCCGAGCGCGGCAGCCACACCATCGCCCAATCCGACGATCCCGGCCGGATCGCCCGCGTCGCCTACACCTACATCCACCTGCTGATCGTCGCCGGCATCATCGTCGGCGCGGTGGCGGACGAGCTGGTGCTGGCCCATCCCGACGGTGCCCTCGAGGTCGGGACCGCCGCGACACTGCTGGGCGGGCCGGCGCTGTACCTGGTCGGCAATACCCTGTTCAAATGGACCACTGCGGGGCGGCTGCCGCTGTCGCATCTGGCCGGGATCATCCTGCTGGCCGGGCTGGTGCCGGGGACGGTGGTGCTGTCGCCGCTGCTGCTCGGCGTCGCCGTGATGCTGATTATGGTCCTGGTCGCGGTGTGGGAGCGGTTGTCGCTTCGGCGCGGGCAGGCGGCGGGCCTATCATCGGCCGAGATCGGCTGAGGGGCCCCATCCACCATGCATCGCCTGCTGTTCCTGTTCACCGTCCTGCTCGGGCTGGCTGCGGCCGGCCCGGTCGCGGCCCAGGCCCCGGCGCCAGGCACGGCCCCCAGCCCGGAGAAGCTGCGCAGCCTGGCCGAGCTGCTGCAGGATCCGGAGATCCGGGGCTGGCTGCAGAGCCAGGTCGCAGCTGCGCCGGCGGCCCAGGTGGCACCGGCCCCGGCCCCGGCCGATGCCGGCAGCGTGCAGCAGAGCCTGTCGGGCGTAATCGACACCACCCGCGGTTTCGTCCGCGCGCTGGCCGCGGCCGCGCCGACCCTGCCGGCGGAGCTCGGCATGGCCTGGCACGTGCTGGTGCTGCAGCTGGAGGAGCAGGGGCTGATCTGGACGGCGGCGGCGCTGCTGCTGTTCGTCGGCCTCGGCTTCGGGGCGGAGAAGCTGTACTGGTGGCTGTCGGGCCGTTTCCGCCGCCGGCTGATCGGCACGCATCTCGAAACCCTGCACGGCCGGCTGCAGGCGGTGTGGCTGCGCTCGGTCTATGGTCTCGGCCTGGTCTTTGCCTTCGCCCTCGGCAGCATCGGCGCCTTCCTGCTGTTCGACTGGCCCGTGCTGCTGCAGGATATCGTGCTGTCCTACCTGCTGCTGGTGCTGATCGTCCGGGTCACTCTGGTGCTCGGCCGCATCATCCTGGCGCCGGGGGCGCCGCGGTTCCGGCTGGTGCCGATGGCGACGCCGACCGCGCATTACTGGTTCATCTGGTCGCCGGTGCTGGTCGGCTGGTTCTTCTTCATCCAGGCCACGCTCGACAACCTGACCACGCTGGGGCTGCGGATGGAATCCGGCTTCCTGGTCGGCTTGGCCGCCGGCGTCATCATGGTCAGCCTGACCCTGGCCGCGGTGTGGCGGGCCCCGACCTTCGATGGGCACGAGCGGGTGGGCCATGACCACCGGATCGGCACCTGGCTCTTGTCGTTCTACCTGATCGTGGTCTGGCTGCTGCTGTTCACCGGCTCGGTCGCACCCTTCTATGTCGGCGTCATCCTGCTGCTGCCGATCGCGCTGCGCGGCAGCAACCTGGCCGTCAACCATGTGCTGCGGCCGCCGGGTGCGGACACGGCGGAGGCGGTGCCGTCGCTGCTGGCGGTGACGCTGGAACGCGGCCTGCGCGTGCTGCTGGTGGTCGGCGCGGCGCTGCTGATCGCCTCGGTGCTCGGCCTCGATCTCAGCTCGCTGACCCTGCGCGACACGCTGACCACCCGGGTGCTGCGCGGCGCGATCAACGCCGCCATCGTCTTCCTGGTGGCGAATTTCGCCTGGCACCTGCTGCGCGCCTGGATCGACCAGCGCATCGCCACGGCGAATGCCGAAGGGCCCGGCGGCACCGACCAGGCCCGGCGCCACGCCCGGCTGCGGACGCTGCTGCCGATCCTGAAGAACGTCCTGTTCGTGGTGCTGGCGGTGATGGCCGGGCTGATCGCGCTGGCGGCGCTGGGGGTCGAGATCGGGCCGCTGGTCGCCGGCGCCGGGGTGGTCGGGCTCGCCGTCGGCTTCGGCGCCCAGACCCTGGTGAAGGACATCATCTCCGGCATGTTCTTCCTGTTCGACGACGCCTTCCGCATCGGCGAATACATCGAAAGCGGCAGCAT
>NZ_JBYRFX010000299.1:0-9338 GCF_057815775.1 Inquilinus sp. | reverse complement strand
GGGCCGCGTCCGCAGCAGATACAGGGCGCCGCATCCGGTGCCCGCCACGACCGCGAGGTTCGAGACCAGCAGGGCCGCCATCGCCGGGCCCCGCCCGGAAACAAACTTACAACTTCGTCGACGTGCCCCACGGGCAGCCATCAATCCGCCACGCCTGGCGCTAGAATGGCCGCGGAGGGACGGTGATGGGCGCAGTGCGGACACTCTGGCGACGGATCGCGATCGGGGCGGCGGCGGGCATGGTCCTCGCCGCGCTGGTGGTGGGCGCCGCCTTCTGGCTTGATGACCGCTATCCCCCGGTGCTCGACCGCTATCTCGACCGCTCGGCCATCGTCCTCGACAAGGACGGCCAGCTGCTGCGGGCCTTCACCGCGCATGACGGCACCTGGCGCCTCAAGGCCACGGTCGCCGATGTGTCGCCGCTGTACCTCGCCATGCTGCAGGCCTATGAGGACCGGCGCTTCCGCCGGCATCTCGGCGTCGACCCGCTGGCGACCGCGCGCGCCTTCGGCCAGATGGTCCGCCATGGCGGCGTGGTCTCCGGCGCCTCGACCCTGACGATGCAGACCGTGCGCCTGCTGGAACCGCGGCCGCGCACCCTGGGGTCGAAGCTGATCGAGATGGCGCGGGCGCTGCAGCTCGAGGCGCATTACTCGAAGGACGAGATCCTCGGCATCTACCTGACCCTGGCCCCGTTCGGCGGCAACCTCGAAGGCGTGCGCGCGGCGTCGCTGGCCTATTTCGGCAAGGAGCCGACGCTGCTGACCCCGGGCGAGGCGGCGCTGCTGGTGGCGCTGCCGCAATCGCCGACCCGGCTGCGGCCGGACCGCTTCCCCAAGGCGGCGCGCCTGGCGCGCGACCGGGTGCTGCTGCGGGTGGCCGGGGCCGGCGCGCTCGACCCCCAGGCGGCGCAGGACGCGACGGAGCAGCCGACGCCGACGCTGCGCCAGCCGTTGCCGTTCCGAGCGCCGCATCTGGCCGAACGGCTGCTGGCGGAGGATCGCGGCCGCGAGATCTATCGCAGCACCATCGACGGCCGGCTGCAGGCCGGGCTGGAGGATCTGGCCGACCGGTCGCTGCACGGGCTGGACGCCACCAGTAACTTGGCGGCGGTGGTGGTCGAGAACGCGACCGGCCGGGTCACCGGCTATCTCGGCTCCGGCACCTTCTTCGAGGAGCGGCGCGATGGCCAGATGGACCTGGCGCGGGCGGTGCGCTCGCCCGGCTCGGCGCTGAAGCCCTTCATCTACGGCATGGGGTTCGAGGACCGCATCATCCTGCCGGAAACCGTGGTGCTGGACCTGCCGATGCGGTTCGGCGACTACGCGCCCAACAATTTCGACCCCGGCTTCTCCGGCGAGGTGTCGGTGCGCGAGGCGCTGCAGCGCTCGCTCAACATCCCCGCGGTGCAGATGCTGGACCATGTCGGGCCCGCCCGCTTCGCCGCCCGGCTGCGCAATGTCGGCGCGCCGCTGCGCTTCGACGACCCGACGGTGCTGCCCAGCCTGCCGATCGCGCTCGGCGGCGGCGGCATCACCCTGCTCGACCTCGTCCGCCTCTATGCCGGCATTGCCCGCGGCGGCATCATGCCGGATCTGGTCTGGCGCGCCGACGCCCCGCCCAGCGGCGATGGCGGCGCCCGCATCCTCGACGCCTCCGCCGCCTGGTACGTCACCGACATCCTGGCCTCGGCGCCGCCGCCGGTGGCGATGGCCGATCCCGGGCTGATGAAGGACGGCCGCCGCATCGCTTTCAAGACCGGCACCTCCTACGGCTTCCGTGACGCCTGGGCGATCGGCTTCGACGCCGAACACACCATCGGCGTCTGGGTCGGCCGGCCCGACGGGTCGCCCAGCCCCGACCGGTTCGGCCGCAACACCGCGGCGCCGCTGCTGTTCCGCGCCTTCGCGCTGCTGCCGCCGCCGTCGCGCGACGTGGTCGGGCCGGCGCCGGCCGGCACGCCGGTGCTGCGGGCGGAAGACCTGCCGCCCCGGCTGCGGCGGCTGTCGATCGACCCGGCCGCGGAGGCGCCCTTGCCCTCGCTCGCCGGAGTCGAGCCCCTGGTCATCGCCTTCCCGGCCGATGGCGTGGCGGTGGAACGGCCGCGCGACGGTGACCGCTTCGGCTCGCTGTCGCTGGTCGCTTCGGGCGGCCGCCGGCCGCTGCTGTGGATGGTCGACGGCCGGCCGATCCCGTCCTCGCCGCTGAAGCGCGACGTCGATTGGACGCCGCCGGGGCCGGGCGCGGCCCAGATCACCGTGATCGACGCCACCGGCGCCACGGCCACCGCGCGGGTGTGGCTGCGCTGAGTCCCGCTTGAGCCGACAGGAAAGGTCTCCTGTCGTGCGATTCGCGTCGGGCAGACCTGCGCCGCGGCGATAGGTTCGACATTTGCCGCGACCGATCAACGGCCATATAGTAAGGCAGCTTACAGTCAGGTCGTTTCATGCCATGAGCGAAATCAAGCCGCTCGTCAGCCTTTACACCCTGATCAAGGACCTCGATCAGCTGCTGCGCCGCCGCTTCGAGGAGCGGGTGCGTGCGGCCGGGCTGGACCTGTCGCGGCCGCAATACCGGGTGCTGATCTTCCTCGACCGCTATCCCGGCATCACCCAGGCGCGGCTGGCCGAATATCTCGACGTCGAGAAGATGACCGTGACCGGCCTGCTGGACCGGATGGAGAAGCGCGGCTGGGTCGAACGCCGGCGCGACCCGAACGACCGCCGCGCCTATTCGCTGCACCTGCGTCCCGTCGTGCGCCCGATCGTCGACCTGCTCGAAGGCGTCGTCGCGCAGTGGCAGGACGATTACAGCGCCCGTTTGCCGGCCGAGATCATGGCTCGGCTGGTCGGTGATCTCGAAACACTGAAGGCCAGGCTGGCCATGGATTCGGAGGAGCCGGCGGCGATCACCGCCGGACGGAGCTAGATGCCGGACGGAACCAACAAGACGATCGAAGCCCGGCCGCAGCAGGCCACGGAAGCCCCGGCGGGGCAGGCGGTTCCGCCGGCCAAGCCGCGCCGCCGCCGCCGCCTGCGGCTGGTGCTGCTGCTCGGCGTGCCGCTGGTGGTCGCGGCCGTCGGCCTGGTCCTCTACGGCATGGGCGGCCGCTACGCCGGCACCGACAACGCCTATGTCCATGCCGACACGGTGTCGGTGGCGCCTGAAATTTCGGGCCGGCTGGTCAGCATCGACGTCCAGACCAACCAGCCGGTCCAGGCCGGGCAGGTGCTGTTCCGGATCGACGACCGGGCGCCGCGGTTTGCGCTGGAGCACGCCGAGGCGGCGATGCGCAACGCCAGCTTCGACTACCAGGGCATCAAGGCCAGCCTGGCCCAGGCCCAGGCGCTGGCGCAGGTCTCCGCCGCCGGCGCGGCTTATGAACAGCGCGAGCTGACCCGCACCTCGTCGCTGGCCAAGAACGACAACGCCTCGCAATCGGCGCTCGACACCGCCAGCATCCTGTTCACCACCGCCTCGATCTTCGTCCAGGTGGCGCAGACCCAGATCGACGTCACCCTGGCCAAGCTGGGCGCCGACGAGAACCTGCCGCTGGAGAAGTACCCACCCTACGCCCAGGCGGTGTCGGACCGTGACCAAGCCCAGCTCGACCTCGACCACACCCAGGTCAAGGCGCCGTTCTCCGGCATCGCCGCCAAGGCCGATGCGGTGCTGCCCGGCGCCATGGTCGCGATGGGCACGCCGGTGCTGGCCGTGGTGCGGGCCGACAGGATCTGGATCGACGCCAACCTGAACGAGACCGACCTGACCCATGTCGTGGTCGGCCAGCCGGTGACGGTCTCGGTCGACACCTATCCGGGCGTTACCTGGACCGGCAAGGTCGAAAGCCTGAGCCCGGCCAGCGGCGCCGAGTTCTCGCTGCTGCCGCCGCAGAACTCCAGCGGCAACTGGGTCAAGGTCACCCAGCGCATCCCCGTCCGCGTCACGGTGGACACCGCCGACAAGCCGCAGCTGCGCGCGGGCATGTGCGCCGAGGTCTCGATCGACACCGGCCATGCGCGCGGCCTGCCGTTCCTCGGGAGCCTGTTCGGAGCGCGGTGATGAGCAGCCCGACCCCGGAAGCCGGTGGGTCCGTCCCCCATCGCGGGATGATCACGGCCTGCGTGATGCTGGCCACCATCATGCAGGCGCTGGACACCACCATCGCCAACATCGCCCTGCCCTACATGCAGGGCAACCTCGGCGCCAACCAGGACCAGATCAACTGGGTCCTGACCTCCTATATCGTTGCCGCCGCGATCATGACGCCGGTCACCGGCGCGCTGGTCAGCCGAATCGGCCGCAAGAACCTGTTCATCATCGCGGTGGTCGGCTTCGTCGGCGCCTCGGTTCTGTGCGGCCTGGCCCAGAACGTGACCGAGATCGTGGGCTTCCGCCTGTTGCAGGGCGTGTTCGGCGCGCCGCTGGTGCCGCTGTCCCAGGCCACCGTGATCGACATCAACCCGCCGGAACGGCGCGGCCAAGCCATGGCGATCTGGGGCATCGGCGTCATGGTCGGGCCGGTCATGGGGCCGGTCATCGGCGGCTGGCTGACCGATCATTATTCCTGGCGCTGGGTGTTCTACATCAACGTGCCGATCGGGGCCGCGGCGCTGGCCGGCATGCTGCTGTTCATGCCGGACACCGGGCGGCAAGTGTCGAAGCGGTTCGACTGGCTCGGCTTCGGTCTGCTCAGCCTCGGCATCGGCGCCCTGCAGATGATGCTCGACCGCGGCCAAGACCAGGACTGGTTCAATTCGATCGAGATCATCATCGAGACCGTGCTGGCGGTGCTCGGCTTCTACATGTTCGTGGTGCATCTGCTGACGGCGGAGGCGCCGTTCGTCCGGCCACGGCTGTTCACCGACCGCAACTTCGTGGTCGCGGTCCTGGTCATTTCCATCGTCGGTTCGATCTACTATGCCGTCATGGCGCTGGCGACGCCGTTCCTGCAGACCATGCTGGGCTATCCCGTGGTCACGGCCGGGCTGGTGATGGGACCGCGCGGCATCGGCACCATGGCCGCGATGATGGTGGTCGGCCGCCTGATCGGCCGGGTGGACACCCGCATGCTGCTGCTGGCGGGCCTCGTCATGATCATCGGCTCGCTGTGGCGGATGAGCGGCTACAACCTCGACATCTCGCAGACCGAATTCATGATCGACGGCGTGGTGCAGGGCGCCGGGCTCGGCCTCGTCTTCGTGCCGCTCTCGACCATGGCCTTTTCCACCCTGCCGCGGATCTATCTCGACGAAGGCGCCGGCATCTACAGCGTGTCGCGCAACCTCGGCAGTTCGATCGGCATCTCGGTCGTCACGGCGCTCCTCACCCGCAACACCCAGACCAACCACCAGCTGCTGGGCGAGCACGTCAACGCCTTCAGCCCGGCGGTGCAGCAGCTGCCGACCATGATGTCGCCGGGCACCACCACCGGGCGGGCGATGCTCGACCAGATGGTCAACCAGCAATCCTCGCTGATCGCCTATATCGACGATTTCAAGCTGCTCATGGTGCTGGCGGTCGCGGCGATCCCGATGCTGATCCTGCTGCGCAAGCCCAAGGTTGCCGCGGGGCCGGCGGTGTCGGTGCATATGGACTGACCGCTGGTTGGTGCGGACGCGGCCTAATACTGCAGCCGCGTCGGCCGGTCGGTGTAGAGCAACTGGTGGCGCTCGCTGGCCTCGGCCCAGCCCATCGGCGGCCGGGAGACGCCTAGCAGCACCTCGTCGACCGCCGCCCGCATCTGCCGGGCGCAGATCGCGGCGGACACCCGGCCGACGCCGGTGCCCATGCCGGGGAAGGCGATGGTGTGCAGGTGGTCCGACAGCGGCTCACCAGCGAAGGGGCCGGCCAGGACTGTGCCGTGCCTGGCCAGCAGCAGCACCGCCCGCGTGGCCAGGAACGGATTCACCGTCTCCGGCGGCAACACCATCGGCACCCGCATGGTCGGCGCCGCGATCAGCCAGGGCTGAAGCAGGTTGCCGGTCTCGACCGCCTCGGCCGCGCCGACCAGCAGTTCGCCATGGTGCCGGTCCAGGATCCGCCGGCGCAGCCGGGTCTCCACCTCGATGCCGTAGCGATCGACATACAGCGCGTCGATGCCGCCATCCATGAAGCCGAAGCTGTTGGCCGGACTGACCACCGCGTCGCAGGCGATGTCGAGGATCGAGCCGCGGTGCACGCCGACATCGCCGAGATCGGCAAAGGCCGCCTCCCAGGAATCGGCCAGCTGGCTCTCCCTCGCGACCAGGACGATTTTCATGCGGGCCTACCCCCCGAACACCAGCCGGTATTTGGCGAAGCCGTCGCCGGCGTCGCCGGCCGGCTCCACCGTCAGCCCGGCGGGCACCGATTGGGCGGCGGCCGGGGCGCTGGGGAAGGTGACGATTGCGGTCTTCGGCAGGGCTGCGAAGGACCAGTTGGCGTCGGCGGTCGGGTTGATCCGGCCCTGGTCGTGG
Source organism: Inquilinus sp. (assembly GCF_057815775.1). Classification (NCBI taxonomy): domain Bacteria; kingdom Pseudomonadati; phylum Pseudomonadota; class Alphaproteobacteria; order Rhodospirillales; family Rhodospirillaceae; genus Inquilinus; species Inquilinus sp. Next base: position 2,880 of record NZ_JBYRFX010000299.1, on the reverse strand, counting down.
ATGAAGCGCACCAGCACGTCGCGATTGGTGTCGGGCGCCGTCAGCACGATGTTCTTGCCGTCCAGGCCGGGGAAGCTGCCGCCGCCCCCGGCGCGGTAGTTGTTGGTGACGACGACGAATTCCTGCGTCTCATTGATCGGCTTGCCCTGGAACTGCAGGTCGACGATGCGGTGCGCATCCGGCGCCACCAGCTTGCCGTCGCCGTCGTAGCGCGAGGCCTGGGTCACGTCGATGCGGTAGGTCACGCCGTCGATCACGTCGAAATTGTAGGATGGGAAGCCGGTGTCGATCAGCGGCTGCTCCGTGGTCTTCGCCGGGTCGATCCGGTTGAAGATGCCAGCCGACCGCTCCAGCCATTCCCGCACGATGGCGCCGGTCACGCGCACCGCCCGCACCGTGTTCGGGTACAGATAGAGGTCGGCGACGTTCTTGATCGCGATCGGCCCGGCCGGAACGCTGGTGTAGTAGTCCGGCCCGTTGCGGCCGCCGACCTTGAACGGCGCCGCGGCGGACAGCAGCGGCAGCCCGGCCACGGGCGTGCCCGCCAGCAGCGGCGCCGCGTACCACAGCTGGGCCTGGCTGACGATCTGCACCGACGGGTCATCCGCCACCAGGGCGAAATAGCTGGTGATCGGCGCGGTGATCTCGCCGACCGGCTGGCGCACATAGGCCAGGGTGGCGTCGTGCTCCGGCTGCGCCGCGGCCACGATATCCGCTCGCGATTCGACCAGCGGCGTCACCTTGCGGTCCTTGCGCTGGTAGATCGGCCGGGCTTCCGACTTGAAGGCGGCGACTTTCCAGGCCGCGCCGTCATGCTCGAGATCGAGGTCGATGACGCCGAGATGGCTGCCCCAGAAGCCGGCCATCACGGCCGGGATGCCGTGCAGCGTGCCGCGCTCGGCGTCGACACCGTCGATGCCGGCGAAATCCGGGCCGGGAAAGACCAGGTGCTGGTGGCCGGTCAGGATCACGTCGATGCCGGGCACCTCGGCCAGGTACAGGGCCGCATTCTCCTCGCCGCCCGAACGCGGGCCGCCGGCGATGCCGGAATGGCACAGCGCCACCACGATCTCGGCGCCCTCCTGGCGCAGCGCCGGCACGAATTTGCGGGCGGCGTCGACGATGTCGGTGGTGGAGACATGGCCTTCGAGATGGCCCTGGTCCCACTGCATGATCTGCGGCGGCACGAAGCCGATGACGCCGATCTTCACCGTCTGCGCAGCACCCGCCTCGTCCTTCAGCGTCCGGGCCAGGATCTTGTAGGGCGGCAGGTAGGTGGTGCCGTCCGGCTTCAGCAAATTGGCGCAGACCAGGGGGAAGTTGGCGCCCTGCATCATCGCCTTGCCGAGATAGTCGAGCCCGTAGTTGAACTCGTGGTTGCCCATGGTGCCGCAATCATAGGCCAGCAGGTTCATGGCCTTGACGATCGGGTGGATCTCGCCGCCGTCCAGGCCGCGCTGATAGGCCATGTAGTCACCCATCGGGTTGCCCTGGATCACGTCGCCATTGTCGAACAGCAGGACATTGGCCGCCTCGGCTCGCGCGGCCGCCAGCACCGCGGCGGTGCGGGCCAGGCCCATCGTGTCGTCGTCCTTGTCGCGGTAATAGTCATAGGGAAAGACGGCGACATGCAGGTCCGTCGTCTCCAGGATCCGCAGCTTCAGCTTCGGCGCAGCGGCCCGCAGCCGGGCGGGAACCAGCCCGATAGCGGCAGCAGCGACGCCGGCCTTGAGGGTCGAGCGGCGGGTGATCGGGAGGCGGTCGGCCATGGGGGCTCCTGCGGCGCGGTCGGGTGCCGCAGTCTAGAGCGAAGCCGATGACGGTTCCTATCCCTGGAATAGAGAGGCCGGTCGACCGGTCATGCGGTTCCGACGGGACCGGGGTTTCAGGAAGCCGCTGCCGTGGACCGGGGGGCCTCGGATCGAGGGGACGGCACGCCCGGCGCCGATGCAGGATCGCCGGGCGTGCCCACCGGGGTCAGTCCGTGGTGTCGTCCGTCGGCGCGTCGGGGCCGTTCTTCTTGATCGACTCGATCGCATTCTTGGCCGAGGCCTTGCTGGAATAGCCTTCGGTCGAGAAGATCACTTCTGAATTGTATTTGAACCGGACCCGGAATTCGCCGGCCTTGTCCTTGTAGATCTCGAATTTGTGCGCCATGGGTCGCTCCCTCCGATCATCAAGTCCAGATGTCGAGTTTGATCTGAGAAACACAACAATCGCAAGCGGCTTCGGGTTGGCTGGTGCGGGATCGTCTTCGCTTCATCCGGCCGGGGCGAACTGATACGGGGTGGCGCCGCGCAGGTTCTCGTCGACCGACAGCACATGGTTCAGCGGCGGGAAGGCACGCTGGTCGCAATCCGGCCGCTCGCACAGCCGGCAATGCAGCCCGATCGGCGCCGCCGTCTCATCCGCCGCCAAGTCTATGCCGTCGGCATAGACCAGCTGCGCCGCCTGGGCGATCTCGCAGCCCAGCGCCAGGGCGAAGCTCTGCCCCGGCGCGCGGAAGCCGGCGCCGGGCTTGGACACGGTGCGGGCGATGGTGACCCAGCGGCTGCCGTCCGGCAGCTCCGCCACCTGGGTCTGGATCCGGCCGGGCGAGCGGAAGGCATCGGGCAGGATCCACAACGGGCAGGCGCCGCCCATGCGGGCGAAGGCGGAGTTGGTGGCGCCGAGCCGCTTGGAGACGTTGCCGGCCTTGTCGCTGCGGATCAGGAAGAACGGCACGCCCTTGGCGCCCTGGCGCTGCGCTACGACATCGAGGTGCTGCAGAGCCGGTTCGAGGCCAGCTTCGAACAGGTCTGCGTCCGCCTGACCACGCTGCAGCGCCAGGGCGCCAAGGGCGTGCCGTTCTTCCTGATCCGCAGCGACAAGGCCGGCAAC
>NZ_JBYRFX010000298.1:0-5216 GCF_057815775.1 Inquilinus sp. | reverse complement strand
CCTTCGGGTGCTCGGCCACGGCTGCGGTCTGGCGCCGGCGCCAATCGTCCAGCGCATCGGCCACCGCGGGGTCGGCCAGGGCGAGGATCGCGGCGGCGAGCAGTGCTGCGTTGATCGCGCCGGCCTTGCCGATGGCCAGGGTGCCGACCGGGATGCCGCCGGGCATCTGCACGATCGACAGCAGGCTGTCCATGCCCTTCAGCGCCTTGCTTTCGACCGGCACGCCCAGCACCGGCAGCGGCGTCAGCGCCGCCGCCATGCCGGGCAGGTGTGCCGCGCCGCCGGCACCGGCGATCACCACCTTGACGCCGCGGTCGCGGGCGCCGCTGGCGAAATCATACAGCCGCTGCGGCGTGCGGTGGGCGGAAACGATGTGCGCCTCATGGGCGATGCCCAGCAGCGCCAGCGTCTCGGCGGCGTGGCGCATGGTTTCCCAGTCGGACTGGCTGCCCATGATGATCGCCACGGGGGCGACGGGTTCGGCCATGGGTCGGGTGATCCTCGGTCTTGCGGGCGAATGGGCCGGTCAGGTGATGATGGGGCAGGCGGTGATGATGGTCAGGCGATGATATCGGGCAGAATCCGGCTCTCGATCATGGTGATCTGATCCTTGAGCATCAGCTTGCGCTTCTTCAGGCGCTGGATCTGCAGCTGGTTCATGGGCCCGTCCGCGGTCAGCCGGTCGATGATCTCGTCAAGATCGCGGTGCTCGATCCGCAATGCGGCGAGCTTTTCCTGCATCGACTCGATGTCGATCATTCCCTCCGTCGACCTTTCATGCGGATCCGGATTTCAGCGGCCGGGATCATAGCGCAGGCGGCCCCCCGACCGGAACGCGTTTGACGCGGGGGTGGCGTCCGGCTGCCGCATCAATGGTTTACAGCCGCCGGGAGGCAAAATCGGGTCACGCGATCCTCGCGATGTCGCCGACCCGGATCTCGCCTGGCGCCTCGACCGTGCACAGCACGCCGAAATGGGTGGCGTTGCGCCTGGTGATGGCCATCAGCACCGCGGGGTCCTGCGGCAGCGTGCCCTGCGCCACGGTGGTGAAGGCGCAGCGCACGCAGGGGTCGACGACGCGGATGCGGGCGGTGCCGATCGCCACCGACCGCCCGATCCAGCTGGTCTCGGCAAAGCCCTCCGCACCGGGCAGGTCGAGCACCAGATTGGGCCGGAACCGCCTGATATCGATGGCGCTGTCCGGCAGGATCGCCTGCAGCGCAGCCAGCGACGCCGTGGTCAGGATATGGATCGGGTGGCGCTCGTAGCGCGGCTTCAGCGGGCCTGATGTCGCCGTGTCGTCGGCGTCGTCGGCATGCGGCCGGACCAGCACGGGAAAGCCGAAATGCCCGGCCAGCGCGTCCCCGGCCTCCTCGGGTGGCAGGCTGCGCCCGTCCGGAAAATCGAGCCTCAAGCCGGCGTCGGTGAGGCGGGCCGCGACCTGGGGCGCGGACCGCCAGCGGCGCTTCGATTCCGGAAAGGCGGTCTCGCCGCTGTCGCGGTCGGCCAGGCCCCAGACCCGATCGCCGGCCAGCCCGGCCGGACCGACGGTGCAGCCGGCCAGGGCCTCGCCGCCGAGCGAGCTGACCGGATAGCGCCACAGCGCCGCGACCCGTCCTTCCATGGCCTCCCTCGTTTTCTTCGCTGCATTATGGCTGAAGAAAAGACGGAGGCAACCGGCCTGCTACCGGTCCAGCCGATGCACGTCGTGGGTGACGACACCGGTGTCGGCCGAGGGTTTGTCGAGCCGGCGCGGATCGGCCAGGGTGCGGCGGATGTCGTCCAGGCCGCTCTGCCAATGCTCGCGCATCGCGTCCAGCCCGAACTCGAAATCCTTCGAATGCCCCTCATAGGCCTTTGACTGGTAAATCAGGTGGACGATGTTGTAGGCGCGGTGGCAGGCCAGGTCGGCGATGGCCTGGATCGCCGGGTCCTTCTTCGCGTCCTCCGGCAGCTTCTCCATCACAATCTGCAGCGCCTGGCGCATCTTCTGCATCTGCATCATGTAGGTGGTGATGGCGCGGGTCCGGCTGGAATACTGGATGTCCTTCTGCCGGCTCGACACCTCCATCAGATCGTCCGGCAGCTCGCCCTTGGCCGACCACAGGTCGACCTGGAAGGTCAGGGTGTCGCGTCGTGGCTCGGTCGACAGCACATAGGACAGCGGCGTGTTCGAAACCACGCCGCCATCCCAGTAATGCTCGCCGTCGATCTCGATCGACGGGAAGCCGGGCGGCAGCGCGCCGGAGGCCATGAAATGCTCCGGCCCCAGCCGCCGGTCCGTCGTGTCGAAATAGACGAAGTTGCCGCTGCGGACATTGACCGCGCCGACGCTGACCCGCATCTCGCCCGAATTCAGCCGGTCGAAATCGACCAGCCGCTCCAGCGTGTCGCGCAGCGGCGTGGTGTCGTAGAAGCTGGTGGCGGCATCGCCGGCGAAGGGCGACAGGTAGGGTGGCGGGAAGCGCGGTTTGAAGAAGCCGGGCTGGCCCTGGAACAGGGCGCGCATCGCCGCGGCGGTGTTGTGGGCCGAGCGCAAATCGAAGGCGAAGGGCAGGTCGCCGAAGCCGTCCATTCCCGGCAGCGAGGCCGGCACGGCGCAGATCGTCTCCCAGAACTCGCGCAGGCGGTCGACGCGCTGGGCTTCGGGCGACCCGGCGATGATGGCGGTGTTCAGCGCGCCGATCGAGATGCCAGCCAGCCAGGTCGGCTCGATCCCGGCCTCGTGCAGCCCTTCATAGACCCCGGCCTGGTAGGCGCCGAGCGCCCCGCCACCCTGCAGCACCAGGGCCACGACGTCGTAGGAGGGCAGGTCGACCGGCCCGGGGGCCCCCATGGCCTGCTTCCGTTTTGCGCCTCGCATCGAGTGTTCTCCCATGAGCCGGACGATGTCGCATCGTCCGGCTCCATCCTGAAAAATCGAGGTGCAATCGCGCCCCGGTGGCCGGCTCAGGCCAAATAGTCGTGCACGACGGTGCCGAGGCCGAGCGTCAGGTCGGCGACCAGATGCTTGGCCGACAGCACCTCCAGCACCGGCAGCTCCGCGATCGGCGCCAGCGCATGCGGGTACAGGTCCAGGGCTCCCGGCCCGGTCCAGGCGCCCTTCACCGTGACATCCTCGAGGTAGAATTTCACCAGCTCGCAGATCCGCGCGGTGCCGTCGACATGCGGAATGATCTTCAGCAGGAAGTTCGGCGCGCCCAGCCCCTTGGTTTCCGCCGCCAGGTCGAGGGTGCGGTGCTTGTAGCCCATGGTGCCGGTGGCGATGCGGACCGACCCGTAATTCAGCGTGCCGACCAGCGTGTCGGTCTCGACCGCCAGGGTCGGCTGGGCCAGCTTCTTGGGGAAGCCCCACAGCTCACGCCCGCCGGCGATCGGCGGATGGTCGTTCAGGAACATCTGGTGGGTGTAGCCGCCGACCTGGCCCTCGAAGCGCACCGGGATCACCTGGCCGCTTTCGGTGTAGTCGCCGAAGCCGGTCGAATCCGGCATGCGGATGAATTCGTAATTCACCACCGGCTCGATGATCTCGAGCGGCTCGGGCACCACCCGGCGCAGCGCCTCGGGGTCGGTGCGGTAACGGATGATGAAGTATTGCCGGTTGACGAAACGGTAGGGCCCGGGCGGAAAGGCGGGGCTGGTCAGCGGCATGGCGAAGGCGGTCTTCCGCACGGTCTCGCGGTCCATCGCGTCTGTCCTCGGTTCGTTGTGCGCTGCACAATGTTAGCCGAGCGGACCGGTGCGGAAATGGGGAAAGCGCCGTGTTAAGGAAATTTCACATCGCGAGGTCGGTTTTGTCGCGGCGCCCTGCGGCGGTCGACCACCCGGCGACGGATTGCCTCGCCCTGATGTCAGGAAAAGAAGCCGCGTTGACTTGTAGCTGCCATCTCGGCGTAACATATCCGAAAGAGGAGGGGCCTGAACCACCGTACCCAGCTTTAACGGAGGAGCGAGAGATGGCCGTTGCCGAGCGTATGGAATCGCTTAAGACGAAGCACGCCGCCCTGGACCGCACACTCGATGATGCGGTTCACCGTCCGCTACCCGACGAGATCGAAGTCGTACGGTTGAAGAAGGAAAAGCTGAGGCTGAAGGACGAAATGGCCCGGCTGGACCATTTCTGAACGGAGAGATCGGACTCTCCACGAGTTTCGAGGGCGGTGCCGGGGGGCGCCGCCCTTTCCGTATCCGGCCCCCGTGCCGGGCTCAGTCGTCGTTGGCCTCGTCCGAGTCATCGCCATAGGAGACGGTGGGGGTCGGGATCGACCCTGGCGGCAGGTGGGCCCGCGCCTTGGTCAGCGCCGCATCCAGTTCCATGTAGGAACAAAGACCCAACATGACCGGGCTGCGCGGCTTCAGGTTCGGCGAATTCCAATGGGTCTTGTCGCGGATCGCCTGGATGGTCGGCTTGGTGGTGCCGATCAGCTTGCACAGCTGCGCATCCGACAGCTCCGGATGCTCCTTCAGCAGATAGGCGATGGCGTCGGGCTTGTCGCCGCGCTTGGTCACCGGCGTGTAGCGCGGGCCCTTCGAACGGGCGACCGGCTGGGGCATGTCGGAGATCGCCATGCGCAGCCGGGCCTTGGGGTCGGCCTGGCAGCGCTCGATCTCGGCCAGGGTCAGCTGGGCGTTGACGATCGGGTCCATCCCGACCATGCCGATCGCGACCTCGCCGTCGGCGATGGCCCGGATCTCCAGCTCATGCAGGCCGCAGAAGGCCGAAATCTGGTCGAAGCTCAACGACGTGTTTTCGACGAGCCAGACGGCGGTCGCCTTCGGCATCAAAGGTTGTTTGTTCATCGTCGCGTTCTCCTCTGCGCAAAGCGATCCCGCCGCGACCGGCCGGGGGCGGCCGACCTGTCCTCTCTCACTCGTAGTATCTAAGGGAGGGGAGCGGGGTCGGCGCGGCGCCGCCCACTGTGCTCGACCTAGGGATGAAGCGCGCGCAAGTCAAGCAAGGAGTATGATCTTGCCGACATGCTCGCCGCTTTCCATCAGCGCATGGGCCTCCGCCGCCCGGGCCAGCGGGAAGGTGGCGTGGATCAGCGGGCGGATCCGGCCGGCCTCGATCAGCGGCCAGACCTCGGCCTGAAGGGCGGCGGCGATCTTGCCTTTTTCGGCCACGCTGCGCGGCCGCAGGGTCGATCCGGTCAGGGTCAGGCGCTTCGCCATCACCTTCTGCAGGTCGATTTCGACCTTCATGCCCTTCTGGAAGG
>NZ_JBYRFX010000297.1:0-3581 GCF_057815775.1 Inquilinus sp. | reverse complement strand
TTCCAGTAAATGCCGATCGGGCCGCTGTTGGCGACCGTGACCGCCCCGCCATTGCCGGCGGCGCCGTTGTTGTTGCCGCCCGGGCCACCGATCGATTCCCCGAAGACGCCGCCGCCGAGCGCCACACCCTGAACGCGGTCGCCGCTGCTGCCGAAGCTGATGGCCGCTGTGTTGGTGATCTGGACGGTGCCGCCGGCGCCACCGGTGCCGCCGTGCTGATCGCCGAAGACGCTGCTGTTCTGCGCCCCGCCGAAGCCACCGTCGCTGAGGGCATAGGCGCCGATGAAGCCCTGCTGGCTCAAGACGGTCCCCGACAGGCTCAGTGCGCCATTGTTGGTGACCATGACCGGGCCGCCGGCACCGCCGGTCCCGCCATTGGAGTCGTTGTTGCTGTTCTGCAGATCGCCGAAGCCGCCAAAGGACGCGGCGAAGAGCAGGCCGCTGGGCGGGAATTCGCTGGCGGGCAATCCAATCAGCGAGGCGCTCAGGCTGCCATTGCTGGTGACGGTCACGGCGCCGCCGGCCCCGCCATTGCCTTCGTCCTCGCCGTCGCCGCCCTGGGACTTGGCCACCACGGCGTCGCCGAAATTGATGACCGGCGTTGACGCGTCGATGAGGAAATCGCCGTTGCTGGTCAGGACCAGATCGCCGGCCTTGCCGCCGCTCTTGGTGTGGTCATCGCCGGCGGTGCCGGTGACCACCGAGGCGGACGGGCTGTTGTAGGAGCCGGCCGGGATGCTGCAGCTTTCGGGATTGCTGCCGGAGCAACTGGCCGGATCCGCCTGGGCCGGAAGCGTGACCAGCAGGCCCGCGGCCGAAACCGACGACAGCAGCACCAGGCGGGGCCACAGGCTGCGGGGCCGGATGGCTGCACCAGATGCAATGGTCCCCATCCCGGCAATCTTCGTCCGCATCGCAACAATGCTCCCTGCTCGGCCGGTGAGCCCACCTCGTGCAGGGCGCCGTTTCCGGCGTCGCCCGGTCCGCCTTTTGAGCGCGGCGGAAAGGTGTTATCGGTTCTCACCGGTGGACGCGGAATAGCGTCCGATCGACCCTAAGTTGATAATATTATTGCCTGAAGGCCACAGACTTTATTCGATGAATCCACCATCCCAGTCGATGAAGCACTCGCCGTGATCCATTCGTCAACCGACTTTCCCGGCAGACGGGACCGCCATCGATGAGTATTTTCGCGGGATACGGCGCCACGACCGGTCGCGCGCCGATTGCCATCGCGGCCGGGGCCGGCGTCGCGCCGCCGGAGGCCATGGCGCCGTCGTTCTGGAAGGCACATGCGGCGGGCTGGACCTTCATCGCCCTGTTCGGCCTGGTGACGCGTGTCGCCGCCTTCAACGACATCGTGCTGGCGCTGACGATCACCATAATCCTGGACCCGATCGGCTTCGGGCTGACCGCCCTGGCGCACCGGGCCTTCCTGGCCCGACCTGCATACCGGCCGGCGGTGATCGCATTGCTGGTGGTGGTGTGTTCGATCCTTGGCGGCCTGCTGCAGATGATGGTCGTCAACGTCGTCAAGGACACGCTGTTCGCCGGCCTGGACCATGGCAGCATGGCGCGGGCCGACGTGATCCCGGCCTTCTACTACACCTTCATCTTCCTGGGCTGGTCGCTGGCCTATTTCTGGATCCGGGCGGATGTCGAGGCGCGCGGCGAGCGCGTGCGGCGCAGCGAGGCGGAGGCCGCGGCCACCCGGGCCGAGCTGCAGCGGCTGCGCCTGCAACTGGACCCGCACTTCCTGTTCAATGCGCTGAACACAGTGGCGGTCGAGATCCCGGACCGGCCCGACGCCGCGCTGGAGATGACCCATCGCATCGCCGCCTATCTCCGCTATTCCCTGGACCAGCAGACCCGGCCGGTGTGCCCGCTGAGTGACGAGATCGAGGCGGTGCGCGCCTATGTCCGCATCCAGGAGCTGCGGTTCGAGGGCCGCCTGCACTGCGTCGTCGAGATGGATCCGGCGGCGCGGACCGTCACCGTGCCGCATCTGATCGTGCAGGGGCTGGTCGAAAACGCGATCAAGCACGGCCTGCGGTCGCCGGCCGAAACGCTGGAGGTGCGGGTGACCGCCCGGCGGACGGGAGACGACACGACCGAGATCGAGGTCACCAATCCGGGCCGGCTGTCCGCACACAGCGGCGACCGCCCCGCGGTCGGGCTGGGCAACACCCGGCGGCGGCTGGAGTTGCACTATCCCCAGCGCCATGAGCTGTCGCTGGCGCAGGAGGGTGATATCGTCGTGGCACGGCTGACATTGAGGGGGCCGGCATGCTTCGCGTAATGCTGGTGGATGACGAACCGCCGGCGCGGCGCGGCCTGCGCCGCCTACTGCAGGCGCATGCGGATATCGAGATCGTGGGCGAGGCCGGCACCGTGGCCGAGGCGCAGGCCCATGCGCTGGAGTTGCGCCCCGATGCGATCTTCCTGGATGTCGAGCTGACCGACGGCCGCGGCTTCGACTTGATCGGCCAGCTGTCGTCGGTGCCGGCGATCGTCTTCGTCACCGCGCACGACCTGTATGCCGTGAAAGCGTTCGACGTTTCGGCGCTCGATTTCCTGCTGAAGCCGGTCGATGCCCAGCGCCTGGCGGTGACGATCGACCGGCTGCGCCGCAACCGGTTGGAGGCAGCGCGGGCCGCGGCGACCGCCCCGGCGGAGCGGCAGGATGAGATCGAACTGGACACAGCGCCCCAGAAGGATGGCGCCCAGCAGCGCATCCATCTGCGCATCGACGGCCGGTCGGTGATCGCCCCACTCGGCACCGTCGCCATGCTGGCGGCGGAGGCGGATTTCACCCGCGTGTTCCTGAAGGGGGCGCGCGACTATCTGGTGTGCCGGCTGCTGCGCCATTTCGAGGCCCAGCTGCCGGCGCCACCCTTCGTCCGCATCAGCCGCTCGCTGATCGTCAACCTCGACCAGCTCGAGCGGGTCGAATGGCAGGATGCCGGGCGCTGCAGCCTGTCGCTCGGCGGCGGCATCGGCCCGGTCACGCTCGGCCGCATCGCCGCCCGGCGGCTGCGCCAGAGCCTGGACGGCAACAAGATGATCAGCGCCTAGAGACCATTTGGAAACGCTACTGGTGCGGCCGTCTGACGGCGGTTTCTGCGCTTCCTGTGCTCACGGACCCAAACGTCCGCTGCGCGCCGGGTCTCGAAACCACCGCCAGCGGACTCGCACCAGCGCATTTCCAGATGGTCTCTCAGTTTTTGGACCAGACCGCGAGTTCGTAGCCGTCCGGATCCTGGAAATGGAAGCGCCGGCCGCCGGGGAAGGCATAGGCCGGCCGGACGATGCGGGCGCCGGCCTGTTCCAGCCGCTGCTGGAGATCACCGAGATCGTCGGCATAGAGGATGACCAGCGGGCCACCCGGCGCGGCCGGAGTGCCCCGGGCGAAACCACCGGTCAAGCGGCCGTCAGCGAACTCGCAATAGTCGGGGCCGTAATCGGTGAAGCGCCAGCCAAAGGCGCTGCCGTAGAAGTCGCGCGACCGGGCGATGTCGGCGACGGTGAATTCGATGTAGTCGATGCGGCGGTCGTTGCCGGGGCTGGCCATGGCGGTTCCT
>NZ_JBYRFX010000296.1:0-9080 GCF_057815775.1 Inquilinus sp. | reverse complement strand
CGGTGCCGCCGCCCTGACCGTGTCGCAGCCCGGTCCGGGGGCAGCCGAAGCCCGCCCGCCCCCCGATGCCAGCGAGGGATCGAAGCACATCACGGCGGCCGGCTGCACGCTGAGCAGCTGGTAGCGTGTGCCGTTGGCGGTCTGCTCCGGCCGCAGCAGCAACCCGGCCTTCGCCACATCGACCAGGCTCTTCAGGTCGGAGGCGCGCTCCGCCGGGAGCGGAGGCCCGTATTCGACGGTGCGCGGGATGGTCTCGGTGGAGAGACCGAGCGCCAGCGCGGTCCTGAGCTCCTGGGTGAAGGCGGGGAAGCTGGGATCGCCGGGATCGTTCACCAGCGTCCGCGTCAGACCCTGCGACCGCAGCACCACCTTCTGGATGAAGAGATAGAACAGGAGCTCGCGCGGCAGCCCCTCGCGAACGAAGAAGTCGAGCGTCTCCGCGCTGAGGGGCCGTTGCAGCCCAAGCCAGAACTCCTTGGATTCGAGAACGCCGAGATCGAAGTTCGTATTGGTCGTCGCCGTCGCGTTCGCGGTCGTGCCGAAGGTGTTGTTCATGGGCGGCCCGTTCCCGAAGACGACCGTGGGCAGCACCCCCAGGGAGCCGCCGACCGTGCCCGAGCCGCGGACCACGACCAGCTGCGTGAAGCTCAGCGGCACATTGTCGGCGGCGCGGACGATGTTCAGGAAAAGGGCTTCGTTCTGGACCTGCTCGATCGAGCTGTTGAGGCGGCCGACCTGGCCGGTGAGGTCATCGCTGAAGGTGCAGCCCGCCACAGCCATGGCCAGGACCGAGGCGGCCAGGCGCATCAGGCGCGGGCGGCGCGCGCCGCCCTGCCCGATCGAAGGTCCCACAGAACCGCGGCCGAGATGGTTCATCGGCCTGCCGCCATGAGTTGCGGCCATTCGGCAAGGCGCCGGCCGAGATGGGCCAGCAGCGCCCGGCGATGCGTTTCGATGAAGAAATGGCCACCCTCCCAGATTGAGACCTGCGACGGCCCGGCCAGCACCTCCTGCCAGGCCTGCAGGCTCCTCGGAGGGTTCTCCTCGTCCCGCTCGCCGCCGATCACATCGACCGGCCGGGAAAATTTCGGCAGCAAGGAGTCCAGGCTGGGCCGGTAGGCCTCGGTCAGGCAGTAGTCGGAGCGCAGGATCGGCAGGAGGACAGACAGCAGATCCGGCGAACCGAGGACCTCGGGCGCCGTCCCGCCCATGCCGCGCAGATCCTCCACCAGCTCGGCATCGGTCATGCGCGAGCGCTGCCGCTGCGGGCCACGCCAATGCGGCGCATGGTAGCCCGACAGGACGAGGCCGAGCACCGGATGCGAACGGCCGACCAGGATCCGCGCCGCCTCGAAGCCGAGGAGCGCGCCCATCGAATGGCCGTAGATCAGGACGGGCCGCTCTGCGTGCGGCAGGGCGAGGATGGCGCCCGCGATCGCGGCGGCTAGGGTTGCGGCATCGTCGATGCAGGGTTCGCCGAAGCGCAAGCCGTGGCCCGGCATCTCCGCGGCGAACACATCGGCAGTGTCCCGCAGCTCGGCGATCCACGGTCGGAACCCCGACGCGCCTCCCCCGGCCCATGGCAGGCAGACCAGGCGCGGACGCAGCGGGCTGGGCTCCGCCAACCAGTCGGCGAACGGAAACCAGGGCTTCATCGCCGGCCGCGCCAGGGTCACCATCCCAAGCGGACCCGGCCGAACGCCATGGCCACCGCGGCGAGGCGGCACGGTGGGCCGCCGGCGAGCCGAAGCGGCTCGACCGCCCGGTCGACGGCCGCAGTCGCAACCGTCGACGAATTGGCATCGATGACGACGCTCGCCGCGGTCATCTGGCAGGCCCTCCGTTGATCGCCATTGGCGCCACGCCCTCAGACCCCGGATTCGGCCACCAGCGATTTCGGCCGCATATCGGTCCACTGCGCCTCGATATAGTCAAGGCAGCCCTGGCGGCTATCCTCGCCGAGAGCCACGGTCCACCCCGCCGGCACCTCGACGAAGGCGGGCCACAGCGAATGCTGGCCCTCGTCGTTGACCAGGACGAAATAGCGGCCATTCGCGTCTTCGAAGGGGTTGCTCATGTCGGTCTCCTCTCTCAGCTGTGAATTCGCAATGGGCCGGCGGCGAAGATCGAATGCGGGTAGCCCATGCTCACCAGCACCCGGCGCGCGCCGCTGAAGGGCTTGCGCCCGTGTGCGACGCGCATGTTGTCGAGGATCAGGACGTCGTCCCGGCGCCAGTCGAAGACGACTTTCTCCCGCTCGAACGCCGCGGTCACGGCGGCGACGACGCTGTCCGGTATGGCCCCACCGTCGCCGAAGCGGGCGTTGCGCGGCAGCCCCGCCTCGCCGAACAGGTCGAGCATGTCGGCCGCCATCGCCGGGCCGAGGCTGGAGAGATGGAACAGCTGGGCCTGGTTGAACCACAGCTCCCGGCCCAGCCCCGGGTGGATAGCGGTGCCCTGGCAGACCTGGCTGGTTCGCAGCCCCTCCTCCGTCCAGTCGAAGTCGATGTCATGGACCGTGCAGAAGGCCTCGACCTCTTTTCTGCTGTCCGTCTGGAACACCGTCTGCCACGGCAGGTCGATGAAGTCCGAATAGTTCCTGACATAGCGGACCCGCCTGTCGCGGAACTCGGCCAGCACGGCCGGATCGATCCGCTCCGTGACCCTGCCGACGTCGGCCAGGGGCGTCTGGCCGCCGCTGGCGGCGGGGGTCACGCAATGGAAGCCGATGCGCATGGGCCAGTCCCGCTGATAGGCGTTCTCGTTGTGCATCGGGATTTCCTGCGCGGCCGGATATTCGGTCGCGGTGTAGACGCCCTTCCCGACATCGGTCCGCGGGGTCGACCGGTAGACATAGGACAGCGGCTGCGTCCACAGCCGCTGGAACAGGGCGGCCAGCGTGTCCTCGCCGGACACGCCGAAGCCGCGGAACAGCACCGCGCCGTGCCTGGCCAGGGCGGCGTCCATCGCTGCGCCATGCTCGGCTGCGAATTCGAGCAGGCCCCTCGGGCGGCGCGGCTCGACCGTCAGCGGCATCGTGCTCCCGGATGGCAGGTGCTCGGCGACGTCCGATGACCATGACATGGAATCAGTCCCTCCTTCGGGCGACGCAAAGCGGTTCGTCATCTTCCCGGGGCGCCGCGGCCCTGTCGATGGCGAAGCGAAGCAGCGTCCCGTGCGAGGCTGACGCGCTCCGGCGAGTTTCGATCATTCGGCGTGGACCCGACTTACACGGATGGGCAGGCGCTCGAGAGCTCGGCCCGTGAGCCTCCGTTTCTGCCAAGCCGGGGCTGGTTCGGCACGTTCCAGATGCGAGAAGCGCCTCAGCATCAGGTCCAACGCGACCTCCGCCTGAAGGCGGGCGAACATGCTTCCGACACAGGCGTGAAAGCCGTAGCCGAAACCGACATGCCGCTGGCCCTTCCGATGAATATCGAAGCGGTCGGGCTCATCGAATTGGGTCGGGTCACGGTTTGCTGCCGCCACGCACAGTAGAACTGTCTCGCCCTGGCGCACCGGCTCACCGGTGATGACCGTATCGCGCAATGCGACCCGCCGCACCATCGGCAGCGGCGATTCGAATCGGACCGTCTCCTCGATCGCCGCGGCCAGCAGCGAGCGGTCGTTCCGGACAAGTTCAAGCTGATCCGGATGGGCGAGCAGGGCGTTCAGAAGATTGCCGATCAGAGCCTGTGTCGTCTCATTGCCGCCCACCAGCAATTCGATGCAGGTGAAGGCGATCTGGTCTTCGTCGAGGCCAATTTCGCCGGCATGCGCTTCGCTCAGGCGCGAGAGAAGCGAAGCCTTGGCAGTCCGGTCTCGCTGCCGATAGGCATGGCGGAAAAACTCGTACAGCTCGTCCACCGCCTCGAAGACGCCCATGAAGTCGTCCCGCGTCATCCCTCCCAGATCGAGCATGAAGCGTGCCCTGCGACCATTCCTGGCCAGATGCTCCCGGTCTCCGTCGGGCAAGCCGAGCCAATCGCCGAACACTTCGCTCCACAGCGGTTCGGAGATGTCCCGGATCACATCGATCGTCTCGAGATGTGACGCCGCGTCGAGCCGCTGCGAGATTCGATGGACGATCTGGGGCCGCAGTTCCCTGATTGCAGGCGGCAATACAGCGCTGCCGAGCAGGCGTCGCAGCCGGCCATGACTCTGCTCGTCGGAGAAGATGAGAGCCGCCTTCAGCAATCCCGCAAACCGATCGGGGAGTGCCAAACCCCATTTCGTTCCCAGACCGCGCAGAGACTGAGGGATGGCTTCGGAGCTCAAATCTCGATTGGTGAAAGCCTCGCAAACGCTGCTGTAGCGCGTCAGAATCAGGGGCCCCGGAGTTCTGCGATTCGACGATTTTTTTTGAAGTCGCGCATAAACCTGATAGGGGTCGGCGCCAGGGCGCGGGTGCGAGGAATCGAATTGGAGTGATTCGCCGGGGTCGGACGCCTGTTGCGACATGTCCGTTGTCCCTCCTTATCCAACAATGCGACATAGAGAAATATGGATCATTTATATTGGCCCTGCCCGTGATCTCGAAGCTAATAATTCGTTAAATATTAAGCAAAATACTACGAATACCGAGCCATGATTTGAAGCGGCGCCGTGCCGCTCGGCAGCAATGGGCCGAACCCCGTGCTTCGCTGACAACTCGTCCGGATCGAACCAAGGTGTCATCCTTTGCGAGTCGTAAGTGACAATTTCAAGTTCGAGACATCAGACTCGTAAAAACCGGAGCTCCCGCCGGGCCGCATGACCTTGTGGCAAAACCAGGCGGAACGTTTCTCAGGTAAAGTATCGAATGACCTCTTGCTCATTGCCGGCAGAAAGTCCCGCCAGAGCATCCCCGAACGCCTGTTGCCGCACCGAATGCACGAAGTTCCAAGTCACGGAGATGCTGTCGGAGATCGACTTCACATCGTGAAACCAGCCGCCTGGAACGTACAGCACCTCACCCGGCTGCAGGACATCCTCATAGCGGCTGGCGGCGTCGGCGGAATGTGGAAAACGCGCAGCATCCGGCTGCTCGGGATCGACGCATCCGCGTTCGTCCTGGAGTTTCGACGCCTGATCGGGCGCGTAGAAGGTGACCGTCTTCGATCCGTAGATCTGGCACAGGATGGCGTCCGAGCCGAAGGGATCGCGATGCAATCGGGTGCGGGCGCCGCGGGCGCTGACGAACAGACCCTTGTATGGAAAGGGATCGGTCACCACGCTGCGTTTCTCGCCTCCGGGGCAGACCGGTACCAGGAAGCCGTTCCTGGGAAAAAAATCCAGATCGCGCCAGTCTTCGGAAACCGACTGAAAGAACGCATCGGCCCAATAGAAGTCCACGTCCTTGAACTTGGCATACCAGCGAACGTAGTCGGTTGTCCGATGAGACGCCGGCTTGCCGAAGTTGTCCCGAATATAGGTCTTGAGAGGAATCACATCGACGAGATCGAACAGGGAATTGTAGACCTGGACTTCGCGATCGCCGTGATGGGACACAAGCCATTCCGGCGTCCACGTCGCAGGGGCACGCCAGGATCGCATCGCATCGACAACGATGACGGGCTGATTGCACGTCACGAACCCGGAAACAAAGGCGTCCGGATCCAGGTCCGTGACCCGTGGAATCGATTTGCCCATCTGATCCTCCAGATCCTGCCATCGGTGATGCCCGATCGACGATCCTTGCGCCGTCATGCCGGCTCGGTCTCCAGGACCGAGAACTGCGACTTCCGGGCGACCTCCCGGATCGGCTTGAAGCCGGCCCGCTCCATCAGCGCGTTGAACTCCGGGGCTGTGCGCTCCATCCCTCGGAAGAACATCATCATGTGCAGATCGACCAGGAGATCGTAAGCGTCGCACTCATGGGGGTCCTCGCTCAGGAGGCGCTCGACCAGAATCAGCCTCGCGCCGGGCTTCATCGCCTTGCGGCAGCATTCCAGAATCCGGGTGGCGTCGTCATCGGGCCAGTCGTGCAGGATCCAGGAGAGGATGTAGGCATCGCCGCCTTCCGGCGCCCAGGCGAGAAAGTCGCCCGCAACCAGGTCGCACCGGTCTGCAAGGGATGCCTTCGTCAAAGCAGCCGTGGCGGCCGCGATTTGGCCCGGCTGTTCGTAGAGAATGGCGCGGAGGGCGGCATGTCTTTGCAGCAGGTCGATCAGGAGTGCCCCGGTTCCGCCGCCCACGTCGACCACCGTCTCGCCCCCATCCAGTGCGATGGAGTCGGCGATCGCATCCTGAGGCCGGCCCGGGTATCCCACGGCCATGTACTTGTCGAAGATATCCCCGTCGCCGGGGTTCCTTCGAAAGTGCTCGAAAAACGTGATGCCGTTTGCCTGATCGAACGCTTGGCCGCCGGTCCGGATGGTGTGGTCGAGTGCCCCCGCCGTCGCCCAGATACTCGGCATCGTCCAGAACCGCGCTGCCCAATGCAGCGACGGCACGGAATCCCGGCGAAGCAGCAGCGATTTGGAATTGTGCTGCAGATGCCCCCCCTCGGTCACCCGGAAGATCCCGAATGCGGAGAGGGTGCGGCAGAGGCGGCGCATCGCGCCCGGATGGGCGCTGACGGACTTTGCCAATTCCGGAATCGGAACGACGTCGTCTTTTCCAAGCGCGTCCGCCAAACCGATGCGGCAAGCGACCCCGATCATCTGGGACACGGACAGGCCCCGCACCATGGCATGGAGGTCGATCGACTCATCGGCTCTGAAATGGTCTTCAGGCATGAAATAACTCCCGATATGACGTGCCCCGCCGGCCACCGGCGGCGTCGAGGCGCGGTTGCAATGCCGCGGCAGATTGAAAATGTGGGGCCTGCCGCCGCCCGCAGACGCGATGTCCCAAGGCGAGGGATCCGGCTCCGAGTGTTGGCAATGTCGTCGTCATTCGGCCACCCGTGCGGCGATCCGGTGGCGTCTGGGCACGCGGAGTTCACTCATGATCTGCTGCCCGATCGCTGCCAGAGGCGCCGGGTCGACCATGCCCATATGGTCGCAGACGATCGGATGGCTGGTGATCGCGCCGGTCAGATAAGGCAACCAGCTTGACGCCGATGATGCGGCCTCCCCCTCCGCCCGGACGGTCGCCTCGAAGTGAAGTATGTCTCCTATGAAGTCGTTTGGTCTAAATTTTGCCAGCGCCTCGACATTGTTGATCTGAGCCATCTGAATCCTATGGAGTTTTTCCTGATCGAGATAGGCAAGAGGACTGTCAATAGTCTGCAGGTAGCCCTGGATCTCCGGCCATATGTCTGTGACACCCTCGGGGATCGGCTTGTCGTAGCCCATGATCTTCAAGGTGAGACGTTGCACCTCCTGTTCCGCAATCGTTGACCGGCCGGTCGCCGGGTCATGGGGGTAGCTGTCGAGAAGAACCAGGAGATCGACGTCGTGGCCGTCAGCCTGCAGCCGAGTGGCGATCGCGTGTGCCAGATTGCCGCCGAACGAGAAGCCGGCGAGCCGGTATGGCCCTGTCGGGGAGAGGCGCCGGATCTCCAGGCTGAGGTCTCGGGCCATGTCCTCCAGACGGCCCTGGAACGCGTCACCCTGGACCAGGCCCCGGGCCTGCAGCCCGTAGATCGGGATGTCAGGATCGATGTGCTGGATCAATCCGGAATAACACCAGCTGAGGCCGATCGCCGGATGGATGCAGAACAGCGGCGGCTGCTCTCCACTGGTCCGGAGTGGGAGAACCACCCCCAGCGCATCCGCATGATCGCCGACGCCGAGACGCTCCGCGACATCCGCCACGGTCGGGCCCTCGAACAGGCTCCGGATTGTCAGGGTCTCGCCGAGGGTGGCACGGATCCGGCCGATCAGCTTCGCCGCGAGCAGCGAATGCCCTCCGAGCGCGAGGAAGCTGTCGTCGATCCCGACATGCTCGACGTCGAGCACCTCGGCGAACAGACGTTTCAGGATGTCCTCCTGGGGCGTTCTGGGGCGCCGGCCGATGGCGCCGGCTGTGTAAACCGGCGCCGGCAGCGCTCTGCGGTCGAGCTTGCCATTGACGTTCAGCGGCAGGTCCTCCAGCTCCATGAATGCCGCCGGGACCATGTGCTCGGGCAAGTGGGCCGCCGCATGCGCGCGCAGCTCGGACGGCGTTGTTTGCGATCCGGGTGTCGGCACCACATAGGCGACGAGGCGCTTCTCGCCGGGGCGGTCCTCTCGCGCCACCACGGCGACCTGGGCCACGGCGGGATGCGTTCCCAGGACGACCTCGATTTCGCCGGGCTCGATCCGAAAGCCGCGGATCTTGATCTGCTTGTCAGCACGGCCGAGATATTCGATCTCGCCGTCCGGCCGCCAGCGCGCCAGGTCGCCCGTCCGATACATCCTCTCCCCGGCATCTCCGAACGGGCAGGCCACGAAGCGCTCCGCCGTCAGGCCGGGGCGGTTCAGATACCCGCGCGCGAGACAGGATCCGGCCGCGTACAGCTCGCCGACCACTCCGATCGGCGTCGGCTGCAGCCTGCGGTCCAGGATATATATCCGCGTGTTCCAGATCGGACGGCCGATCGGGATGGCGGCCGGCCACCCGTCAACCTCTCGGGGCAGCGTGTGGCCGGTGACGACATGGGTTTCCGTCGGCCCGTAGTCATTGTGAAGAGTGCAGTTCGGGTGCCGGCCGAAGAATGACTGGACGATATCCCCGCCCGTCAACGCCTCTCCGGCCTGAATGACATCCCGCAGCGCCGGAAGACTTCGCTTCTGCTCGGACAGGGCATCGTAGACGGCCTCGAGCACGAGATTGGGTGCGAACAGTTCTTCGATCTCGTTCTCGTCCAGCCAGGCCGCCATGGCGTCGGGGTTGCGACGGGTCTCGGCATCGAGCACGAAAAGCGTCTTGCCGGTGAACAGCGCCGACAGCAGTTCATGGGCCGATGCGTCGAAACTCAGAGCCGAAAACTGGGCGACACGCGCCTGCGGTCTCCCGGGGACCATCATGGCGTGCCATTCCATGAGATTGACCAGAGGCCCTCCCGGCATGACCACGCCCTTGGGCCGTCCGGTGGAACCGGAGGTGTAGATCACATAGGCCGGGTGCCCAGGCCGCAGCCGCGCCGTCCGCTCCCCGTCACCGGGATCATGCTC
>NZ_JBYRFX010000295.1:0-7767 GCF_057815775.1 Inquilinus sp. | reverse complement strand
GTGCCGGGGGCGCACAGCCCGGTGCCGCCATCGGGATCGTCGCACTCCTGGTCCTTGGCGAACTGGCAGCTGTCATCGCCGCCCGCCGCCGGCTCGGCCGGGGTGGTCGGGGTCTGCGGCACGACACCGGGGTGGGCCTTGCAGTCGGTGGTGTCGGTGCCGGCGGCGCAGGCGCCGGAGCCGATGCCCGGCTCGTCGCACTCGCCATCCTTGGCGAAGGGGCAGCTGTCGTCGGTGGCGCCGCTGGGCGGCACCGGCGAGGCCGGGGCCTGCAGGTCGCCGCGCTTGCCCGCGCAATCCGCCGTGTCGGTGCCGGCGGCGCAGGCGCCCGAGCCGATGCCGGGCTCGTCGCACTCATTGTCATGGGCGAAGGGGCAGCCGTTGGCAGTATCAGCCGGCGGCACCGGCTGGGGCGTGGTCGGGGCCGGCACCGGGGTCGCCGGCGCCGCGCCGCCGTGCTTGGCCTTGCAGTCGGTGGTGTCGGTGCCGGCGGCGCAGGCACCGGAGCCGATGCCCGGCTCGTCGCACTCGCCATCCTTGGCGAAGGGGCAGCTGTCGTCGTTCGCCCCGGGGGCCGGGGTGCTCTGCTGGGCCGGCGCCGCCGGTGTGGCTGGCGCAGTCGGGGCGGCCGGCGCAGCCGGGGCCGCGGTATGGGCGGGGGCAGCCGGAGCGCCCGGCCGGCAATCGGCGCTGTCGGTGCCGGGGGCGCAGGTGCCGTTGGTTTCGTCGCATTCGCCGTCATGGGCGAAGATGCAGGAATTCTCGGTGCCGGGGGCCGGGGTCTGCTGCGCCGCGGCCGGGGCCGCATGCAGCTGGAAGCCCAGCACCAGGACCGGCAACGCCGTCCGCCAGAGCCATGCCCGCGTCGAAGCCATTGCGATGGTCCCTTCCCTTCGGCCGCGTCGATCCGCGCTGTGCCATAGATACATGCAGGAGGATGGCATGACAAAGGCGCCCGAACCCCACCTGCTCCGTTGCCTCGACGGAACGATCGGGCGTATCAATCACGCCCTCCGCAGTGAAATGGTTCCCTGAGCATGAGCACCTCCGCGCCCGCCCCCGTCCATGTC
The DNA here is from genome assembly GCF_057815775.1 of Inquilinus sp. Taxonomy (NCBI): domain Bacteria; kingdom Pseudomonadati; phylum Pseudomonadota; class Alphaproteobacteria; order Rhodospirillales; family Rhodospirillaceae; genus Inquilinus; species Inquilinus sp. The sequence continues at coordinate 6,697 of NZ_JBYRFX010000295.1, read as the reverse complement.
ATCGGCGCCGGCCTCGCCGGCAGCGAGGCGACCTGGCAGCTGGTGTCGGCCGGCGTGCCCGTGGTGCTGCACGAGATGCGGCCGATGCGCGGCACCGAGGCGCACCAGACCGACGGCTTCGCCGAGCTGGTGTGCTCCAACTCTTTCCGCTCGGACGACGCGATGTACAACGCGGTCGGCCTGCTGCATGAGGAGATGCGGCGCTGCGGGTCGCTGATCCTGCGCCATGCCGATGCACACAAGGTGCCGGCCGGCGGCGCGCTGGCGGTCGACCGCGACGGCTTCTCCGCCGCCGTGACCGCCGAGCTGGCGAACCACCCGCTGGTGACGGTCGAGCGCGGCGAGGTCGCCGGCCTGCCGCCGGAGGCCTGGGACAGCGTCATCGTCGCCACCGGCCCCCTCACCTCCCCGGCCCTGGCCGAGGCGGTGCGTGGCCTGACCGGCGAGGCGGAGCTGGCGTTCTTCGACGCCATCGCGCCGATCATCCATCGCGAATCGATCGACTTCGACACCGCCTGGTTCCAGTCGCGCTACGACAAGCCCGGCCCCGGCGGCACCGGCAAGGACTACATCAACTGCCCGATGACGAAGGAGGAGTACGACGCCTTCATCGCCGAGCTGCTAGCCGCGCCCAAGACCGAGTTCAAGGACTGGGAAAAGGACACGCCGTATTTCGACGGCTGCCTGCCGGTCGAGGTGATGGCCGAGCGCGGGGCGGAGACGCTGCGCTTCGGCCCGATGAAGCCGGTCGGCCTGACCAACCCGCACAGCGACCGCAAGCCCTGGGCCGTGGTCCAGCTGCGCCAGGACAACGCGCTGGGCACGCTGTTCAACATGGTCGGCTTCCAGACCAAGATGAAATACGCCGAGCAGGTGCGGGTGTTCCGCATGATCCCGGGCCTGCAGAACGCCGATTTCGCCCGGCTGGGCGGGCTGCACCGCAACACCTTCCTGAACAGCCCGCGGGTGCTGGACCCGACGCTGCGGCTGAAGGCGCTGCCGCGGCTGCGCTTCGCCGGCCAGATCACCGGCGTCGAAGGCTATGTCGAAAGCGCCGCGATCGGCCTGCTGGCCGGTCGCATGGCCGCGGCCGAACGGCTGGGCCAGGCCATCGTCCAGCCGCCTGATACCACCGCCCTGGGCGCCCTGATCGGCCACATCACCGGCGGTGGTGCGGCCGACACCTTCCAGCCGATGAACGTCAATTTCGGCCTGTTCCCGCCGCCGGAGGTGCCGGAGCGCCAGCCCGGCCAGAAGAAGGTCAAGGGCCGCGACCGCAAGACCCTCTACGCCGAGCGGGCGCTGGTCGATCTCGATGTGTGGCTCGGGCGGCGCGCGGCCGCCTGAGCCCCAGGCAGCTCAGCGTTTGCCGAACAAGTTGCGGCTGACGGAATCGAAGAAGCTGAACAGGGCGTCGCCGGCAATGATCCCGGCGGCGACCACCTCCATCTCGCTCCGCCCCTCCTCGCCACGCCAGCGGGTCCACACGGCCCGGATCAGGATGCCGGCCAGCACCGCCCAGCCGGCCAGCGGTGCCGCCAGCAGCAGGCCGGTGGCGAACAGGATGCCCATCTGCCGCTTCGACCCGCCGAGGAACTGGATCAGCGCGCCGGGGATGGCCCACAAGGCGAGCGACCGGGCCACGTCGGGCGCCACGCCGGCGCCGATGGTGGCCGCATAGACCCGGTCGACCGGCGGCAGCATGTCCTGGGCGAAGAAGGTCTGCCAGGAGAAGAACACCACCACGATCGCCACCAGGAAGGCGACCATCGCCGCCAGCAGCTGCTGCCGCCGGCCGTCGCGCTCGAAGTCCGGGTCGGCGCCGTGGCCGCGCAGGATGTAGCCCGCCTTGAGGTCGTAACCCATGTCGGCGAAGGCCGGGCCGGTGGCGGCGGAGAAGGCGACCAGGGCGGCCAGCGCCGTCGGCGGGAAGCCGACCAGCATGCCGATCACCAGCGTGATCAGCGCCACCGCGAAGGCCGGGAACCAGCCGGAATGCATCGCCGCCAGCCCGACGATCAGTTCATGCACGAAAGCCGCGAAGGCGGCATAGAGAATGAAGGCGACCAGCATGCCCCAGGACAGCTCCGCCCACACCCCGCCGGCGATGGCGATCAGCACCGCCAGGGCGATGTAAGCGACAGTGCCGAGGCCGAGCGCCCGCCGCAGCGACGCGTCCGACTGGGTGCGCGACGCACTGTCGGTATCCTTGCGCAGGATGGTCTGCACCACCTGCAGCAGCGCCACCAGCCCGGCGCCGATCATCACGCCATGCGGGATATAGGCCTTGGCCAGGTCGCCGCCGGGGATGATGCCGGCGAAGGCGTCGCCGCCGAACAGCTGGGTGGAATAGCCGCGCAGCAGCAGGCCGACGCCGAACATCGCCAGCGCCCAGATGTTGCCGATGAAGGCGATGCCGAAGGCCGACATCGGGATCTTGAAGAAGGATCCGACGGCACCGATGGCGACGCCGAGGCCGAGCAGCACCGCCTTGCGGCCGCCCTGGTCGCCGGCCTTGATCGCCTCGGCAGCGGCCACGCCCGGCGGCCAGGCGCCGGTGGCCGGGAAGATCTTGCTGTCAAACATCCGGTACAGCATGTAGGCGTCCAGCAGCATGGCCAGGGCGATGCCGCCGAACATCGGCAGCACCAGGTCCGGCCGGCCCAGCGCATAGGGGATGCCGATCGGCAGCAGCAGGCTGTTGGCAGCGCCGAAGGTGGCGGCGGAGATCGCGCTCTGCGCCAGGTTCTGGACATGGATCGAGCGGTAGCGGGCGAACAGGCCAAGCGGGATGCGCGCCAGCACCATGGCCGCCAGGGCGCCGATCAGCGAGGTGTTGGCCGAGACGCCGAGGCTGACCAGGATCTGCATGCCGATGATGGCGCCGAAGACGCAGAGCAGGATGATCAGGGCCAGCGTCGCCGGTTCGAACACGCTGGGATGGCGGCGCGGACCGGCCGGTACAGGGGCCGGCTCCGCGGTCGGGTCGTGCTGCATGAAACCTCCTGGAGGGAACCGCTTGCCGCGGTCTTGCTCTCGCGATGCGGGGCCTTGGGCGCGCCCTGTGGAGATGGGCCGCGCGTCCCGAAGAACGCGCGGCCCTGGGGGTCAGGCAGCCTTGGCGGCCGCTTCTGCATCCTTGGCGTCCGGTGCCGAGACCAGCCCGTCGCCGATGTCGCGGTCCAGCTTGGCGCGCGGCCGATCCGCCGGATCGCCGTAACCGGCACCGCCGGCCAGGGTGACCTCGACGATCTCGCCGGGGCGGCTCAGCTGCACCAGCTCGCCGGTGCCGCAGTCGCGCAGGATCTGGCCGTCATCGTCGCGCACCAGGCCGCGGGCCGAGCCGCCAGGGGCACCGCCGAACAGGCCGGGATTGGTCTTCCCGACGCCTTCGGGATAGACCGCGACGAAGGTGGCCAGCCCGTCATCCGCCAGCTTGCGCAGGGCGACGCGCTGGCCCAGCCCGCCACGATGGCGCCCCGGCCCGCCGGAATCGGTGACATAGGTCTTCTCCAGCACCAGCACCGGCACCCTGGTCTCGAACAGCTCGATCGAGGTGTTGGCGGCCGAGGTCGGCCACAGCAGGCCGGACTTGCCGTCGCCATGCGACGAGGCACCCTGGCCGCCGCCCATGAACAGCATGTCGGAATAGGTGCCGCCCTCGGCGTCGCGGCCGTAGATCGTGGCCGCCACCGGCAGGCCGGTGTTGGCCTGCACCTTGTCCGGCGCCGCCTCGGACAGCGCCCGGAAGATGTTCGGCGCGATGTACCAGCCGGTGCGGGTGCGCAGGTTGACCGCCATCGGCCGGCTGGCGTTCAGGATCGACCCTTCCGGCGCCTTGACCTGGAACGGCCGGTAGCAGCCGGCATTGCCGCGGACATTGGGCGTCAGCATGCATTTCAGCGGATAGGTCGCATGCGCCTCGGTGTAGTTCAGGGTGCAGTTCAGCCCGCCCTGCGGCAGCTGCGCCGGGGCGCCAGCAAAGTCGAGGGTGATGCTGTCGCCGGCGATGGTCAGCGCCAGCGGATAGCGCAGCCTTTCGCCCAGCGGGTTGTTCTCGATCTCCGACCGGTAGACGCCGTCGGGCAGCGCCGCGATCGCCTCGCGCATCGCCTTCTCCGACCGGCCCTGCACCACGGCGGCCAGGGCCCGCAGGTCCTGCATGCCGTATTCCTGCATGAAGGCGACCAGCCGTTCGGCACCCAGCGCGTTGGCGGCGACGAAGGAATGGACGTCGCCGGTGACCTGGCCGGGGTTGCGGACATTCTCCGCCAGCAGGCGGAACAGCGTCTGGTTCGGCCGCCCGGCCTCGACCAGCTTCATCGGCGGGATCTGGAACCCCTCCTCGAAGATCTCGCGGGCCCGCAGGCTGTCCTTGGTGCCGCCGATGTCGGAGACATGCCCGACCGTGCCCATCAGCCCGACCAGCCGCCCGTCATGAAACACCGGCGTGACCACGGCGATGTCGAACAGATGGCCGGCGCACAGCCAGGGGTCGTTGGTGATCAGCACGTCGCCGGGCTGCAGCGTCTCGGCCGGGTATTCCGCCAGCAGCGCCTTTACCGCCCGCGGCAGGGTCAGGTTGAACACCGGCATCGCCCGCGGCGAATGGGCCAGGGTCTCGCCGTCGGGGTCCAGCAGCTCGCAGGCGAAATCCTGGGCTTCGGAGATCACCAGCGAGAAGGCGGTGCGGCAGACTGTCAGCCACATCTCCTCGACCACGGTGACCAGCCGGCTCCACATGATCTCCAGCGCGATCGGGTCGGCCTCGATCCGGGCGATCGCCTCGGGCAGCGTCATCTCGGCCGTGACCAGCGCCTGGACCGGCGCGGCGACGCCGATGGCGATGCGCAGGTTCAGCGTCTCGTCGACCCGGACGATGTCGCCCGGCGGCACGATGGTGGTGGATTCCCGCTCCTCGATGATCGCCGGGCCTTCGATCCGGTCGCCCGGCACCAGGGCGTAGCGGTCATAGACCACGGCCTCGACCGTGCCGTCGGCGAAGCGCGCCAGCCGCGTGCCTTTGCGCTTGGCCGCGGCGTCGCCGCCGCCGGTGGCGCCGGCCAGCGACAGGGTCGGCGTCGGGCCCAGGCAGCGGACGCGGAAGTTGATCGCCTCGATCTCGGCACCGCCATACAGCGAGGTGTAGCGGGCGGTGTAGACCGTGGCGAAGGCGGTGCGGATCGCTTCCAGGCTGCCGGCGTCGATCGCACCGGCCGGCAGCGGCACCGCGATCTCGTGCATCTGGCCGGTCAGCCGCATGTCGGCGCTGCGCTCGACGGTGACATCAGCCGCCTCGACGCCGGCCTCGGCCAGCCGGCGACGGCCTTCGTCCTCCAGTTCCGCCAGCACACCGTTGACTGCGGCGGCGTCGAACGCCCCGGCGAACCGCACCGGGTGCGACCGCACCAGCTCGAAGGACAGCGGCGCCGCCAGGAAGCCCAGCGCCGAGGCCGCGCCGGAGGCCGGCGGGATGATGGCCTCGGCCACCCCCAGCACCCGCGCCACGCCGGCGGCGTGGGCCGGGCCGGCGCCGCCGAAGCCGACCATGGCGTAGCGGCGCGGATCCTTGCCCTTCTCGACCAGATGGACGCGGGCGGCGGCGGCCATGCTCTCGGTCACCACCTTGTGGATGCCCCAGGCCGCGTCCTCGACCGACAGGCCGAGCGGCTGCGCGACCCGGGCGACCGCGGCCTCGGCCGCCGCCTTGTCCAGCGCCATGCGGCCGCCGAGGAAGAAGCCGGGATCGTAATAGCCCAGCACCAGGTTGGCGTCGGTCACCGTCGGCTGCGCGCCACCCTTGCCGTAACAGGCCGGGCCGGGATCGGAGCCAGCGGAATGCGGGCCGACGCGCAGCAGCCCGACCTCGTCGATCGAGGCGATCGACCCGCCGCCGGCGCCGATCTCGATCATGTCGATGACCGGCGCCTTGATCGGCAGGCCGGAGCCCTTCTTGAAGCGGTGCATGCGCCCCGCCTCCATCATCGGCGCGATCTCGGCCCGGCCGTCCTCGATCATGCAGGCCTTGGCGGTGGTGCCGCCCATGTCGAAGGAGATGACGTCGGGCTTGCCGGCCAGGGCGCCGAACAGCGCCGTGGCCAGGCCACCGCCGGCCGGGCCGGATTCGAGCAGCCGGATCGGGAAAGCGCGTGCCGTCTCCGGCGCCACCAGCCCGCCGGCGGAGTGCATCAGCCGCAGCGTGCCCTTGAAGCCGCGCGCCGCCAGCTCCCGCTCCAGCCGCTGGAGATAGCGGTCCATCAGCGGCTGGACATAGGCGTTGGCGCAGGTGGTGACGCAGCGCTGGTACTCCCACAGCTCCGCCACGACCTCGGAGGACAGCGACACCGCCAGTTGCGGGAATTCCGCACGGGCGATCTCGCCCACGATTCGCTCATGCTCCGGGTTGCGGTAGGAATGCAGGAAGCAGACCGCCACCGCCTCCGCCCCTTCTTCCACCAGTCGGCGCAGCGCGGCGCGCACGGCATCCTGGTCCAACGGCGTGACCACGGCGCCGTCGCGGTCCACCCGCTCCGGCACCTCCAGCCGCAGCCGGCGGGCCACCAGCGGCTCCGGATACTGCAGGAACAGGTCGTAGATGTCGTAGCGCTGCTCCGTCCCCATCTCGAGGATGTCGCGGAAGCCCTGGGTGGTGATCAGGCCCAGCTTGGCGCCCTTGCGCTCGATCACCGCGTTGGTG
>NZ_JBYRFX010000294.1:0-14515 GCF_057815775.1 Inquilinus sp. | reverse complement strand
GTCGAACAGCGCGTTGTATCCGGAGCGGAGATAGAGGCCGGCGGCCTCCGGCTGGCGGAAGCCGGTGGTGAGATACAGCTGGGTGTAGCCCTGCCGCGCCGCCTGGGCCTCCAGCTCCTGCAACACCCGGCGCGCCAGGCCCTGGCGGCGGAGGTCGACATGGGTCCAGACCCGCTTCATCTCCGCCGTGTGGTCGTCATAGCGCTTGAAGGCGCCGCCGGCGATGGCGACGCCGTCGCGCAGCAGCAGCAGGAAATTGCCGTCGGGCGGGGCGAACAGCTCGGCCGGATAGCGGTTCATCTCCCTGACCCCGTCCCCCGCGCCCCAATAGTCGCCGTAGCGCGTCTCGTATTCATGGGTCAGGGCCTGGACCAGCGGCTGCGCCTGAGGATCCAGGGGCGTGGTGTAGAGGAAGCTGTCGGTCATCTCGGTCATGCCTGTGCAGGACGGGTAAAGGCGGCCGCGGCACCCTCAATGGGCCGCGGCCGCTGGCTGGGCCCTTAAACTTTCGGCAGGCCGGGCGGGTTCGTCCGGGACTGGGCGACCGCCTCGGCGGTCAGGTTCCAGCGGGCCAGTGCCTTGCCGTAGGCGCCGTTCGCGATCACGCCGTTGATCGCCGCCGTCAGGGAATCGGCCAAGCCGCTGCCCTTGCGGGTGGTGATCGCGATCTCCGCCGTCAGCGGCCAGCCGCCGTTGATGACGCCGACCTGGCGGGTCTTGCCGCTGACGGCGGCAGAATAGGCCAGGCGGGAATTCGGGTTGATCTCGACATCGGCACGGCCGGACAGGAGGGCGAGCTGGGAGGCCCCGTTGTCGTCGAAATACAGGAATTCAGCCGCCTTCAGCCCGGCCGCGACGTTCTGGCGGTTCCATTCCAGCACGATCTTTTCCTGGTTGGTGCCGGCACCGACGATGACCTTGAGCCCGGCGATGTCCTTGGGCTCCTTGATCAACTGGATCGGGCTCTTCAGGGGCACATAGGCGCCGAGCACGTCCTGGCGGTAGGAGGAGAAGTCGAAGCGCTGCTTGCGCTCTTCGGTCACTGTGACGTTGCTGATGACGGCGTCGAACTTGCCGGAGGTCAGGCCCAGCGGCCAGTCGTCCCAGGCCACCGGCACGAACTCCACCTTCAGCCCCAGGGCTTCCGCCACCAGCGAGGCGAGGTCGGCGTCGGTGCCGACCACGGTCTTGGAGTCGGTGGCATAGGTGTTCAGCGGCGGGTCGCCGACGCTGACGCCCACGGTGAAGACCCCGGGCTTGACGAATTTGAAGCCGGCAGGGATGGCGGCCGCAGCAGCATCGATCTTGGTGGTGTGGACGCGGCTGGCCTGTTCGGGGCTGAGGTCGAAAGCGGTCTGCGCGGCGGCGCCGAAGGCCGTGAGGATGGCGGCGATGCCGATGGCCGCGGCTGCCGCATTCCGGCGGATGGACATGGTGGAACTCCTGGTCTTGGGACGGTTGGAACCGGCCGCGATGGCGCGGACGGCAGGCAGCGGCGGCGTGTGGGGAAGAGCTAGAGAACCTTGGCCAGGAACTCGGCGGTCCGGGCGTGTTTCGGCGCGGTGAACACCTGCGACGGCGGGCCCTGCTCCAGGATCCGGCCGGCATCCATGAACACCACGGTGTCGGCGACCTCGCGGGCGAAGCCGATCTCATGGGTGACGATGACCATGGTCGTGCCCGACTTGGCGAGGTCGCGGATGACGTCCAGCACCTCGCCGACCAGCTCCGGGTCGAGGGCCGAGGTCGGCTCGTCGAACAGCAGCACCTTGGGCTTGAGCGCGAGGGCACGGGCGATGGCGACGCGCTGCTGCTGCCCGCCCGAGAGGCGGCGGGGATAGGCATGGGCCTTGTCGCTCAGCCCCACCCGGGCCAGCAGGGCCAGGGCGTCCCTCGTCGCCTCGGCCTTCGGCTGCCGGCGGACCGCGACCGGGGCCTCGATCACATTCTCCAGCACGGTCAGATGCGGGAACAGGTTGAAGGTCTGGAACACCATGCCGACATCGACCCGGCGCTTCAGGATCTCGGCCTCCTTCAGCTCGTACAGCGTGTTGCCCTTCTCGCGGTAGCCGAGCAGCGCGCCGTCGATGGTGACGAAGCCGCCATCGACCTTCTCGAGGTGGTTGATGCTGCGCAGCAGCGTCGACTTGCCGGAGCCGGAGGGGCCGAGGATGACGGTGACGTCGCCGGACGGGACGGTCAGGCTGATGTCGTCCAGCACCTTGAGCGCGCCGAAGCTCTTGGACACGCGATGGATCTGCACCTCGCCGGTGGCGCCGGTTGCCTGCTGCCAGGCGGCCGGGATCGCTGCCGGGACCGCCGGTCTCGGCGCCAGGGCGGGCACGGGGAAGGGGCTGTGGTTCTCAAGCTCCGCCGGGACCGGCGCGGCCACGCGGCCGGCCCGCCAGGCCCTCAGCCGCTGGATCGGCGTCGGCGGCAGGGTGCGCAGCGCGCCGCGGGCGAAGTGGCGCTCGACATAGAATTGCAGGACCGACAGGCCGGTCATGATGATCAGGTACCAGACCGTCGCGACCATCAGCAGCGGGATGACGGCGAGGTTGCGCCGGTAGATCACCTGCACCGTGTAGAACAGCTCCGGCAGCGCCAGCACGTAGATGATCGACGTGCCCTTGGCCAGGCCGATGATCTCGTTGAAGGCGGTCGGCACGATCGCCCGCATCGCCTGCGGCAGCACGATGCGCAGGGCCTGGCGCAACCGCGGCAGCCCCAGCGCGGCCGCGGCCTCCAACTGCCCCTGGTCGACCGACAGGATGCCGCCGCGGATGATCTCGGCGGAAAAGGCGGCCTGGTTCAGGCTCAGCCCCAGGATCGCGGCGGCGAAGGGCCCGATCAGCGTGACCGTCGGATACTCCGCGAACACGATGTCGGTGAAGGGGATGCCGAGCCGGACGCTCTCGTAGAGATAGCCGAGGTTGAACAGGATCAGCAGCAGCACGATCAGCGGGATCGACCGCAGCAGCCAGATGTAGCCCCAGGCCAGGCCTGACAGCAGCGGCGATTTCGAGATCCGCGCCAGGGCCAGCCCGGTGCCCAGTAGAAAGCCCAGGGCCGATCCGATCACCGTCAGCAGCAGGGTGCGGCCGAGGCCGTCGATGACGGGTTCGGCGAAGAACCATTCGGCGAAGACGTCCCACTCCCAGCGCGGGTTGGTCAGGATCGATTGCAGCACGATGCCGATGACGGCGATGGCGAACACGGTGCCGGCGAGGCGCCAGGGATGGCGGGCCCCCACCACCCGGTGGCTGGAATAGTCGCGCGGTTGCGCCGGGACCGGCCATTGCACGCGCGGCTCGGCGGCCGGCGCATGCGGGGTGGGGCGGATCCGGGTTTCGATATTGGCGTCGTGGCTGGTCATGGGGCCTCGCGCGGGCTCAAGGGAGACGGGATTGGGAGAGGCGGTCGCTTAGCGGCCCCGGGCCGGCGCGGGCCGCCGGGTGCAGATCCGGGGCGCGCCGCGCGGGCCGACCCAGGGGCAGGCCGGCGCCACGCCATGGGCCTGCGCATCGATGTCCGGTCGAGGGGGTAAATAGAACATATTTTTACCGCATAATATCGATATTTCACATTTATAGTGCGCATATGTTGTTTTAGTATGTCAATTGGGATTGTATAAAGTGGAGCGATCAACGCTAAGAGATCGCTGTTTCTGCGGGGGAAGAATGTTCAACTCGGTTCTCAGGACGGCGGCCGTCGCCATGATCGTCGGCCTCCTCGCCAGCGCCGGGGCGGCGGCCCAGACCTTCGACCTCAGCCCGGAGCAGGCCGGCCGCCTCCGGGCGGAGAAGAACGACGCGATCGCCGAATCCATCCCGAAGGAATTCAAATTCGTCGAGGACGGCGCCCTGACCATCGCGGTCGCGCCGAGCACGCCGCCGATCGCCACCTATGCCACCGATGCGCGGACCGTGGTCGGCGCCGACCCGGACCTGATCCAACTGGTCGCCGACATCCTGGGCAAGCGCTTGGTACTGGTGCCGGTCGCCGGGGAGGATTGGCCGCTGGGCCTGGTCTCCGGCAAGTTCGACGCCGTCGTGTCCAATGTCGGGGTGACGGAGGAGCGCAAGCTGCGCTTCGACTTCTCGACCTACCGCAAGGGCCTGCACGGCTTCTATGTTCGGTCGGACAGTCCGATCCAGGCGATCCGCGAGCCGAAGGACATCGCCGGCCTCACGATCATCACCGCCCCCGGCACCAACCAGGAGCGGATCCTGCTGGAATGGAACCGGCAGAACCTGGCGGCCGGCCTGGCGTCGGCCGATCTGCAATATTACGACGATCCCGCCGCCTGGGCACTGATGATCGTATCGGGCCGGGCCGATGCCGAGTTCAGCGTCAATTCCGCCCTGGCCTACCAGGCGGCCCGGAACGGCCATATCAAGCCGGTGGGCACGGTCAGCTCCGGCTGGCCGCTGGCGGCGGAGGTCGGCATCACCACGCGCCGCAACAGCGGCCTGGCGGCGCCCTTCACCGCGGCGATCAACGCGCTGATCGCGAACGGCCAATACGCCGGGGCGCTCGCCCGATGGAACCTGGCCGAAGAGGCGGTCGACACCGCGCAGACCAACCCGCCCGGCCTGCCGAAATTCTAGCCAAAGACAAGGATCGGATGATGGGATCGGCCTCGATCGCCCTCGACCATGCAGGGTTCCTGACCCCCGGCAGCTACCGCGGCGACGACCCGCATGAGGGGCTGGAGACGACGCTGCGGCTGTTCGAATTCGGCGAAAAGCTCGGCTTCGACAGCGCCTGGGTCCGGCAGCGGCATCTCGAACCCGGCGTGTCGTCCGCGGCGGTGTTCCTTGCCGCCGCCAGCCAGCGCACCCGCCGCATCCAGCTCGGCTCCGCGGTGATCCAGATCGGCTATGAAAGCCCGTACCGCCTGGCCGAGGATCTTTCCACCGCCGACGTGCTGTCGCGCGGCCGGCTGAACGTCGGGATCAGCGCCGGTGTGCCGCCGCATGCCGATCTGCTGGGCCCGCGCGTCTTCGACGGCGACTGGACCGGCTATGACCTGTCCTATGGCCGGGTGGAACGCCTGGCGGAAAATCTGCGCGGCCCCTATCTCGGCGACCCCGACCGGGTCGTGGTCAACGCCGCCGGCCGCCACCGGCCCCGGCTGCAGCCGCATGCGGCCGGCCTGGTCGACCGGCTCTGGTATGGCGGGGGTTCGCTGCGCTCGGCCAACTGGGCCGGCCGCAGCGGCCTGAACCTGCTGATCTGCAACGTCACCTCGGGTGAGGACACCGACGATTTCTTCACCGCCCAACGGCGGCAGCTCGACGCCTATCGCGCGGCGTATCGCGGCGGACGCCCGGCGCGCGTCGCCCTCGGCCGGGTGATCGTCCCGACCGACAGTGCCGATGCGCGCACCCGGGCGCGATATCTGGAGTTCGCCGCCAGCCGCCGTGAGCGTACCCTGGCGCCGCAGGGCGAACGGCGGACGCTGTTCGCGCCGGACCTGGTGGGGACGTCGGAGCAGATCCTCGAGGCCCTGGCGCGGGACCCCGTCCTGCCCGAGGTGCGGGAGCTGCGGCTGGAGCTGCCCTACGAGTTCCAGGAGCACGAATACGAGCAGATCCTGGACGATGCCGTGACCCGCATCCTGCCGGCGCTCGGCTGGAGCCGGCAGGCGGCGCAGGCCGATCCGGCGACCGCGGCCTAGGCTGCGGTCAGCCCACGGCGGATGCCGGCATGGGCGGCGGGGTAGCTGGGATCCAGCACGGCAAGGTCGCCGGCGATCAGCGCGTGCAGGCCGGGCAGGGCGTGGAACGGCACGCCGGGCGCCAGATGGTGCTCGGCGTGGTAGTTGGCGTTCCAGAACAGGCGGCGCAGGGCGCGGCCGGCCAGGGTGGTCCGGGTGTTGGCGAAGCGGTCCGGCGTCGTCGGGCAGCCGGAATGCTCCGCCAGCAGGATCCAGCGCAGCGCCGGCTGGCCCAGCAGCACCGGCCCGGCCCACAGCAGCAGCGGCAGGGCGCTGCCGAAGGCGACGCCCGCGCCGATCAGCACGGCATAGGCCAGCAGATACAGGCGCGCCTCGCGGACCACGGCTCGGCTCTCATGCGGCGGGATCCAGGGCTGGGCGGCATCGCCCCAGGCGGTGCGGACCAGGCCGGCGATCTGCGACCGCCAATAGGGCAGGCCGGTCAGGGTCCAGAGGTAGCGGGCCCGGGTCAGCGGCCTGGCGCCGATCAGCTCGGGGTCGTTCGCCGGGTCCTGGGTGTGGCGGTGATGCGCCATGTGGAACAGGCGGAAGCCGTGCGGCGGCAGCATCAGCACGAAGCCGGCGATCCAGCCGACCACGCGGTTGAGCCGGAGCGACAGGAACGGCGTCCGGTGCGTGGTCTCGTGCAGCGGCGTGAACAGCGCCACCTCGAACAGGCCCAGCAACGCCATCGCCGGCCAGACCCACAGGGTGCCGCGGGCGGCCAGGACCAGGGCGGCGGCCAGGGCGATCAGCCCGGCATGGCCGGCAAGTTGCCAGAGCCCCTTCGCATCCGAACGGGCGGACAGCGCCTTCAGGGCGCCGGGCGGCAGGGTCGACGTCCAGGCTTCGCGCATCACGGCTTTCCCTCAGGCCGCCATCATGACGCCATTCGCCGGACCGCGCGAGCCTCCGTCACGGCCAGCGGCGCCTCGCCGCGCGCGATCCGTTCCAGCTGCTCGACCGCGATGTGGCAGCGGATGCCATGGTCCGGCCCGTCCTGCTGCAGCGGCGGGGCGATTTGTTCGCAGATCGGCCCCAGCTTGCGCGGGCAGCGGGTGTGGAAGGCGCATCCCGCCGCCGGGTCCGGGGCACCCTCCGTGGCCGCGATCGGGGCGGCCGCGCCATCGACGCCCGGAAGGGCAGACAGCAGCGCTTCGGTGTAGGGATGGTGCGGCCCGGACCACACCCGGTCGGCCGGCCCGATCTCCACCAGCTTGCCCTGGTACAGCACGCCGATCCGGTCGGCGATGAAGCGGATGACGGCGAGGTCGTGCGAGATGAAGACGTAGCTGACGCCGCGTCCGGCCTGCAGATCCGCCAGCAGGTTGAGGATCGCGGCCTGGACCGAGACATCCAGCGCCGATGTCGGCTCGTCGCAGACCACGATGCGCGGGTCGCCGGCAAAGGCCCGGGCGATGGCGGCCCGCTGCTTCAGCCCGCCCGACAGCCGGCGCGGCCGTGCGGCGAGATGATCCTGGCCAAGGCGCACCGCCTCGGCCAGCTCGCGCAGCCGGTCGCGGCGGGCGGCTGCGCTGCGCAGTCCGGCCAGGTGGCGCAGCGTGCGGCCGAGCACATGGCCGACGCTGCGCGACGGATTCAGCGCCGCGCCCGGATTCTGGAACACCATCTGCAGCGCCCGGACCTGGCTCCGGCTGCGCCGGGCGGCGCTGCCGGGCAGCGCTTCGCCGTCGAGGTCGATACTTCCGCCGGGATCCGGCGCCGCCAGACCGACCAGCAGCTTGGCGAGCGTCGACTTGCCGCTGCCGGATTCGCCGACCAGGCCCAGCGTCTCGCCCGGCCGCAGGTCGAACGACACATCGTTCACCGCCGGCGCCGTGCGCCCGCTGGAGGCATAGGTCTTCGACAGGTTGCGGACCTGCAGCACCGGCGCGGCCGTGGCGGCATCGATGCGCGCCGGCGGCAGGGCGGCAGGCGGCGGCAGGTCGGTCGCCCGGTCGTGCAGGTGGCAGCGGCTGCTGCGCCCGCCTTCCAGCCCATGCAGCGGCGGCGCCACCTCGCGGCAACGCGCCTCCGCCAGCGGGCAGCGATCGGCGAAGACGCAGCCGGCATGCTCGGCGCCCAGCGCCGGCGGGGCGCCCGGGATGACCTGCAGGCGGTGGCGGGCCTTGTGGCGGCCGGGCCGCGGCAGACAGTGCAGCAGGCTGGCGGTGTAGGGGTGGCGCGGCCGGGCGAAGATGGCGTCGACTGGCCCTTCCTCGACCAGCGTGCCGGCATACAGCACGCCGATGCGGTCGCAGATCCGGCCGACCAGCGGCAGGTTGTGGCTGATCAGCAGCAGCGCCGTGCCGTGCTCGCGCCGCAGATGGTCGATCAGCTCCAGCACCTCGGCCTCAACAGTGGCGTCCAGGCCGGTCGTCGGCTCGTCCAGCACCAGCAGCGACGGGTCGCCGGCCAGCGCCATGCCGATCACCACCCGCTGCAGCATGCCGCCCGACAGCTCATGCGGGTACTGCTCCATCACCCGGTCCGGGTCGGGCATCCGCACCCGCTCCAGCATTGCCCGTGCCCGGCCCGGCGCCTCGGCGCGCGGCGTGCCGGCGACGGTGAAGGCCTCGGCCAACTGGCGGCCGATGCGCAGCGACGGGTTCAGGGCCTGGCCGGGATCCTGGTAGACCATCGAGACCGGGCCGGCCCGCAGCCGGCGCAGCGCCCGGCGGTCCAGCCCGGCGATGTCGCGGCCGTCGACCAGCAGCCGGCCGCCGCGGACCCGGCCGTTCGACGGCAGGTAGCGCATCGCCGCCAGGGCGACCGTGGTCTTGCCGCAGCCGGATTCCCCGACCAGCCCATAGGCCTCGCCCGGGGCGATGGTGAAGCTGACGTCGCGCAGCACGGCCCGGTCGCGGCCGCCGACGCGGTAGGCCACGTCGAGATTTTCGACGGCGAGGGCTGGCGATGCATCGGGACGGCTCATTCGGCAAGGCTCCGTTCGACGCCGTCGGCGATCAAATTGACGCCGACCACCAGCGAGATCGTGGCCAGCGCGTCGAACAGCACGACCCACCAGTAGCCGCCGCCCATCAGGGCGTAGTTGTCGGCGATCGACAGGCCCCAATCGGCCGAAGGCGGCTGGATGCCGAAGCCCAGGAAGCTCAGCGTCGCCACGCTGAAGATGGCGTAGCCCAGCCGTATCGTCGCCTCGACCGCGATCGGCGGCAGGATGTTGGGCAGGATCTCGGCCAGCATGATGCGCAGCGCGCCTTCGCCGCCCAGCTGGGCCGCGGCGACATACTCCTTCGACCGTTCCGCCCGGACCGCGGCGCGGACGGTGCGGGCGATCAGCGGGGCGTAGAGCAGGCCGATCTCCACCACGACGGTGGCATTGGACGGTCCCAGCGCCGTCAGGGCCATCAGCGCCACGATCACCGTCGGCAGGGCCAGCAGCGCGTCGAGCACCCGGCTGGCCACGCCGTCGAACAGCCCCTGGAAATAGCCGGTGACCAGGCCCAGCAGGGTGCCGGCCGCCGTGCCCAGCAGCGTCGCCAGCGGCGCCACCGCCAGGATATCCCGGGCGCCGACGATGACGCGGGAGAAGACGTCCCGGCCCAGCCGGTCGGTGCCGAACCAATGGTCGGCGGATGGGGCGCCCAGCGTGTTCATGACATCGTCGGCATAGGGGTCGTAGGGCACGACATGGGCACCGAACAGGGCGCAGGCGACCCAGAAGCCGATGATCAGCGCGCCGGCCACGAAGGTGCCGGACCGGGCCAGCGACCCGATGCGGCCCCCAAGACGGCCAGCAAACAGCGGCCGCGCCTGCGGTTCGGCCCGGGCGCTCATGCCGCCGCCCGCCGCAGCCGGGGATCCAGGGCGGTGGCGACGATGTCGCCGACCAGCCCGGCCACGGCATAGGACGCGCCGGCGACCAAGATGCCGGCCTCCAGCATCGGGAAATCCTTGGCCTTGGCCGCGCCGTAGATCAGGCCGCCGATGCCCTGGTAGCGGAACAGCGCCTCGACCACGACCAGGCCGCCGATCAGGTTGCCGGCCTGGGTGAAGACCACCGCGATGGTCGGGGTCAGGGCGTTGCGCAGCACATGACGCCAGACCACGGTGTGGCGTGGCAGCCCCTTCAGCACGGCCGTGCGGGTGTAGTCGGCGGCCAGCGCTTCCACCGTCCCGGCCCGCGCCATCCGGGCGATATAGCCGAACAGCACCAGCACCAGCGGCAGCGCCGGCAGGATCAGATGCGTCACCTGGGTGCCGATGCCGGACCCGGGTGGTGCTGTGGCGCTGATCGGCAGCCAGCGCAGCCAAATGCCGAAGACCAGGAGCAGCAGCAGAGACGACACGAATTCCGGGACGACCGAGGCCGACATGCCGCCCAGGGTGATCAGGCGGTCGAGCAGGCGGCCGGCCTGCAGCGCCGCCACGACGCCGCCGGCGATGCTCAACGGCACCACCACGGCGATCACCACCGCGGCCAGCTTCAGCGAATTGCCCAGCGCGGTCGCGACGAAGGGCGCGACCGGCCGGCGGAAGGTCAGCGAGGTGCCGAAATCGCCCCGCACCGCATGGCTGATCCAGTCCCAGTACTGCACCAGCGCGGGCCGGTCGGCGCCGAGCTGGTGGTTCAGCGCGTCGACCGCGCGGGCATCGGCGAAGGGCCCCAGGATCGTCCGCCCGACATCGCCGGGCAGCAGCTGGCCGCCCGCGAACACCAGCACGCTGACGATCCAGAGCGTGACCAGCAGCAGGAGCAGCCGGACCAGCACGAACCGGGCAACCCTCATGCCGGTTTCCACATCGTCGGGCGGCTCCCTGTCACGTGAAGGACGCCTGGTCGAAATAGAGCTGCGAGATCGCAGTGTAGCGCGCACCGCTCAATGTCGCGCTGGTGATCTTCTGCGAGTCCGAGAAGTAGGAGATGATGATCGGCGTCTCCTCCAGCAGGAACGTCTGCAGCTTGCCGGCCGCGACCCGCTGCGCCGGCAGGTCGATCGCCGAGCTGTAGTCGGCGAGCAGCTTGTCGTAGTCCGGGTTCTTGAAATGCGCCGAATTCCAGGCGCCGGTGCTGCGGTACGACGCGTTCAGCACGGCGTTCGGCGTGCCGCGATGGCCATAATCGGTGATGCCGAGCACGGAATCGAGCCAGTCGGACTGGCCGAAGGTGGCCTTGCCGTAATAGGCGCCCTGGTCCTCGATCTTCAGGTCGATGGCGATGCCGATCTGGCGCGCCGCGTTCTGGATCAGCACCGCGTAATCCGGGATCTCCTGATACTTCTCGGTCGTCAGCGTCACCGGGAAGCCGTTCGGCACGCCGGCCGCGGCCAGCAGCTCCTTGGCCTTGGCGATGTCCTGCTTGCGCTGCGGCACGGCCGGATCGGTCGACGGGAACAGCGGCGAGAACGGGCTGTCATTGCCGGGCACGCCGTGGCCTTGCAGCAGGCCCTTCACCAGCCCGTCGCGGTTCAGGCTCAGCGCCAGCGCCTGGCGGATGCGCTTGTCCTGGAACGGCCCCTGGTCGGTGCGCAGATGCACCTGGGTGTGAGCGCTCGATCCGATCGACAGCAGCCGGTAGGACGGGTCGTTCTGTACCGACAGCGCGGCCTGTGGCGAATAGGTGATGAAGTCGACCTGGCCGGCCTGGATCGCCAGCACCTGCGACGGCTCGTCGGCGAAGAAGGTGAACTCGACCCGGTCCGGCAGGGCCTTCGCGCCCCAGTAATCGGGATTGCGGACGAAGCTGGCGCCGACCTTGGGCGTGTACTGTTCCAGCTTGAACGGGCCGGTGCCGTTGAAGTTGGCCTCGAAATCGCCGGCATAGTCGGCCGGCACGATGATCGCGTTGTAGGTGTCGGACGAGATCAGGTAGGGGAAGTTGCCGTTCGGCGCGTCGAGGTGGAATTCGACCGTGTTGTCGTCGACCTGGCGGACACCGGCCTTGGACAGGATGCCGGAGAAGATCGACAGCGCCGCCGACCCGTTGGCGGGGTCGGTCAGCCGCTGGAAGGTGGCGACCACGTCGCGGGCGCTCAGGGTGCGCCCGTCATGGAACTTGACGCCCTGGCGGATGGTGACGGTCCAGACCTTGGCGGCGGCGTCGCCCTTCCAGCTCTCGGCCAGGCCAGGGCGCAGGGTCAGGTCGGGGTCGTCGACGATCAGGTACTCGCCGACCTGGGTCAGCAGGCCGATGCTCGGCGGGTCGGCGACCGTCACCGGGTCGATCGCCCCGGTCGGCGCCAGCAGGCCGACCCGGACGGTGCCGCCGGGCTTGCCCGCCTGCTCCTGCGCATAGGCCCGCGGCACCAGCAGCCCGGTGCCGGCGCCCGCCAGGCCCAGCAGGGCGGCATAGCGCATCAGGTCGCGGCGGCGGATCGCGCCACCTGCGAATTCGTCCACGGCGGCGTTCCACAGGGCGCCGGACGGGGAGGCGCCGGTCAGGTGGCGCAGGGCATCGAGATTCAGGCGGCGCGTGGTCATGGGGTGGTCTCGTCTCGAAAGAAAGTGGCAGGGCAGGAACGCCGGAGTCAGGAAATTGGTTCGCCGTCGCGGGTGATGCTGTCGACGGCGTCGCCATAGAAGGAGATCAGCCCGGCGATCCGCACCGCCTCCGGGATCGGCGTCAGGTAGTCCCAGGCGATGTCGTCGTGCCGCCGGCCGCCGATCTCGGCCGACCAGTAGCTGGCGGTGCCCTTGTACGGGCAGCGGCTGGTCTTGTCGGACCGCCGCAGCAGGTCCAGCCGCACATCCTCCGGCGGCAGGTAGTACCGCGTCGGCAGATGCGTCTCGAACAGCAGCACGGGCCGGCTGCTGCGGGCGATCAGCTCGCCGCCCAGCCGGACCTCGACCAGGCTCGATCCCTGCAGGATGTCGATCCGGGCATAGGGGTCCCGGGCATGGACGAAGACCTCCTCATCCTCCTCGAACCAGGCATCGACCGCGTTCCACTTGAAGGCGACATGGCCGCGCAGCGCGTCGAGGGTGGGCTCCGGCGCCTCATAGCCCCAGGCCGCGTCTGGTGCGGTGCGGTCGCCGACGGCGATGGTCCAATGGATGGCGGTGCCGCCGCGCTCATGGTCCTCGCGGTGCTCCGACGGGCGCAGCGCCCCGGCCAGCACATCGCCTGCCGGGAAGTAATACACCGGCAGGAAGTGGTTGCCGCGCAGCACCAGGACGTGGCGGCTGTCGGCGATGGGCACGCCGTTGAACACGACGCGGATCCGCTTCGGGCTGGCCAGCAGATTGACCAGGGGCGGGGCCGATGCCTCGCGCGGCACCAGGCGGGGCCGTGGCAGCGGGACGACATTCATGGCGTGTGGTTCCTCGGCGGGCCGGATCAGGACGCGGCGCGATGGGCGTCGCGGGCGGCGGCGAACCGGTTGGCCGGGCGCTGCAGGCCCAGCCGGTCGCGCAGCGTGCCGGGTTCGTATTCTGTGCGGAACAGGCCGCGCCGTTGCAGCTCCGGCACCACGGTCTCGGTGAAATTGACCCAGTCCTCGGGCAGCAGCGGGAACATCAGGTTGTAGCCGTCGACCGCGCCGGCCACGAACCATTCCTCCAGCTGGTCGGCGACCTCCGTTGCGGTGCCGGCCACGGTCGGCATCGAACCGCTGTTGGCCAGCTTGCGGGCGATCTGACGGATCGACAGGTTCTGGTTGGCAAGGCCGCGCACCCGGTTCAGCGAGGTGCGCCCGCCATTGAAGGTGCCCTCCTCCGGCAAGTCCGGCAGCGGCCCGTCCGGCGGATAGGCCGACAGGTCGATGCCGGCCCAGCTCGACAGCAGGTCGATGCCGACCCGCTCCGGCAGCAGCGTCTCCAGGAACGCCTGCCGCTCCTTCGCCTCATCGGCGGAACCGGCGACGATGGGCAGGATGCCGGGCAGGATCTTGAAGCTCTCGGGCGCGCGGCCGTGCTTCGCCAGCCGGGCGTTGATGTCGGCGCGGTAGCGCAGGCCCTCGTCGATGCTGCGGATGATGGCGAAGTGGACGTCGGCATAGGCGGCGGCCAGGTCCTTGCCCGCCTCGGATGACCCGGCCTGGACGATCAGCGGGTGGCCCTGCGGCGGCCGCGGCACGTTCAGGGGCCCGCGCACCTTGAAGTGCGGCCCGGCATGATCGATGCGATGCACCTTCTGCGGGTCGGCGAAATAGCCGGACTCGCGGTCGATCAGCACCGCCTCGTCTTCCCAGGAATCCCACAGGGCGGTGACGGCATCGAGATATTCGGCCGCCCGGTCGTAGCGGTGGGCGTGCTCGATGTTGCCGTCCCGCCCGAAATTCAGCGCCTCCTCGTCCATCGCCGAGGTCACGACGTTCCAGGCGGCGCGCCCTTCACTGAGATGGTCGAGCGAGGCAAAGGTGCGGGCCAGGTTGTAGGGCTCGCTGTAGGAGGACGACGCGGTCGCGATCAACCCGATGTTCCGGGTCACGGCCGACAGCGCCGACAGCAGCGTCAGCGGCTCCAGCCGGGCATTGGCGTAGTGGGCGACGCCGCTCTCGACCGAATCCCAGATCGCGACATGGTCGGCGATGAAGATGGTGTCCAGCTTCGCCCGCTCCGCCGCCTCGGCCAGCCCGCGATAATAGTCCAGGCCGAACACCTCCCGGCCGGGCGCGCGCGGATGGCGCCACGACATCCGGTGGTCGCCCTGCGGATTGAAGAAAAACGCGCTCAGAATCATATGCCTGCGGCGCATGGCGCACTCCTCGACGATCTGGATGGCCGGCATGGTTCCACCGGCAGCCACGAGGCCCGCTTCGAGCGGCCTGTTGGCGCCAGTAGATTATCCAATTTGTATGATAATCAAGTGGAAAATATTTACAATATACT
>NZ_JBYRFX010000293.1:0-4060 GCF_057815775.1 Inquilinus sp. | reverse complement strand
CGATGCGGGCGTCCAGATCCGCCTGCCACCCCGCGGACAGCCGCTGCCAGTCGGCGGCGCTCGGGGCCCGGTCGGTCGGCAGGGTCGACAGCGCCTCACGGATCGCGGCCAGCGGGATGCCCGTCCGCTGCGCCACCTTGATGATCGCCACCAGCCGCAGAACGCCGCGCGGGAAGCGCCGCTGGTTGCCGGCGGTGCGGCGGCTGTGGAGCAGGCCCTGCGCCTCGTAGAAATGGATCGTCGAGACGGCGACGCCGCTGCGCGCCGCCAGCTCGCCGACGCTCAACTCCCGCGGAGGCGCTTGGGGGTCGAACTGTGCCATGCCCGATTGCCTACCTCGGTTCCGGTTGAGGTTCCATGCGGCGGATATGTGGCTCAGGGGGGCGCCGCACAGTCAAGGGCAGGCGCATTGAGTGGCTCGGCACGGCCTGCGCCCCGGCATCTGCCGGCATCCGGCAGATGCCTCTTTCGCGATGAGCCACACCTTCAGTCCTGGCGTGCAGGGCTACTCCCCACTGGAGGACGTCGCAGAGATTGCGAGCAGGCGGTCGATTTCGCCGGCGAAAAGTTGGCGCAGATGGCTGGAAACGTCCCCGTCTTCGCCGACGAGATTGCGGGCATTCTCCTCGAGATAACCCATCATTCTGTCTCTGATGAGCTTGCGGCGTGTGCTGTCGCTGGTCTCGGCGACGACCTGTTGTTGGACAGCAGGCCATTCCGCACTCTCGAAATTTCTGATCTGCGTCATCATCCGATGTGCAGGTGTCGAGCTGTCCACGATCTCGGGGATCGCGAGCCGCTCAACTTCTGTAGCGAATTCCGCCGCCAGAAGCGGGTTGATGCTGCCGTCCGCGATGAGATTGCTGGGGCGTGGCGTGAGGAAACGAACCAGATCGTCCCTTATTTGTTGGCGGCGTGCCGAATCCTCGCTCGGCAGATCGGCGATACGCAGATGATTGGTCTCGAACTCCCTGACTTCGGCAGCAAATTGCTCCCTCTGCCGAGCATTGTTCGTCGGCTGCATTTGTATGCCGCCCTCATCTTCCGATCCGTTTCCAGGCTGTCTCTGCGCCTCAGTGCTGGCGCGAACCATGGCCCTCATTGCCTTGTTGAACATGGTCACGCTGCGCTCGCTTGATCGGGCTTCCTCCGGGGCGGCAGCTTTGAACCCACGGGAAAACGTCTTCCACGACGCCCATGTCAGGCCGGGCCCGAACTTTGTCCCGGCGCAGATCGTCGCCAGAACGAGAACCGTCGTGGTGAAGGCCCATGCGCCGGCCTGGAGATTGGGGATCTGCGCGCCAGGTTGCTGGAATGGCGCGTAACCGATGAGCTTCTCGATGTCGATGCTGCCCCCGGTGCCACCACTGCTGTTATCCGCAGCGGATGCCAGGCCATAGAGCCCACCCATATCGGATGAGGCATCAGGTGTGGAACCGGGTTGCGGCGAGGCTTGAGGCGCCTTGTCCGCAATTGACCGGTCGACCATGTCATAGATTCCCTTGAGAATCTCGTCGGCCGTCGGCTCAGGCGCATTGGAGGTCTCGGCGGTTGTGGCCGTTTCAGCGTCGATAGCAGTTTCGGTGCCGGTGCCATTCTTGGCGTCAATCGCTTTGAACTCTTCCGTCATCCTTTGGCCGATCTCCATTGTATCGGCTACCATTTTTGTGACTATGAGGCGCAGCGAGTCCTCCGAATCCGTCGCGGCTGTCTCGTTCGCTGGGCTATTCCCGTCGTTTGCGGGTGGGCGGGGCGTCAGATTGAAAAGGTCATTGTCAGGATTATTGTTCCGTTTTTGACTGATGTAGTAACCGAGTTTTGCAAAATTTGGGATAAGCAACAGTGTCGCCACAAGAAATAGATTGGCATAGACATCCATTTTTTCTTCGTTGTCGACTCCCGAAAATGTCTTGAATTGCTCCCACAAAGCAATCGGGAAGTAGACGACAAAATCGCTGAGGGCTCCTGGGTTGTTAACGGCCGAGGCAACGATCTGTCCCAGGCTTTCCAATACCGTTAAGACGCCCAGTGTGGTGTTGAGGGCTGAATCATTAAAAACAAGCTCCTGGCCATCCGGCGGATCGTCGGCTCGTGGCCGATGTTCCTTCATCCGATCGGCAGTCATTTTTGCAACGTCGGGCATGATGTCGACGATGACCACGCCACATTCTTCAAAAATGCCGGCTATCGTGGTGAATGATACGTTTATCCCTCTGATTTGCCGCTGCAGCAGCCAGCCGACTTGGGCTGTGCCGCGTGAATCCGCATGGGATCCTGTCTTGGCCGCCGCATTCAGCCCGGCTAGTGCGATCGTTGCTTCCTGGAATGTGCGGAGAAACCGGCGGAGATCGCTCGTCGCCGCTGCTCTCCCTGTCGGATCGGCGCTCGCGGCGGTGGTCTCAAGGTCCGTCGCCGGGGGGAAGTATGTGCCCTCGCGCGCGACGCGATCGTCCTCGTTGTCCGTCCCCTTGCGCAGCCATTTTTTGACAGGCTCATCGAATTTAAACTCAAGCATGTATAGGTAACCGGCCGCCAAGGCAGTGATAGTCAGTAGCGCGGCGTACCAAGGATTGGGATGCAGCGCAGAGCGCGGCTGGCCGTCATCGCCAACATTGGCTTGCGCCTTATAAGACCATTCGGCGTAATCATCGATCCCTGGCGATCCCCCGCGCGAATCGGCCATAAGTTTCATATAAAACGGCAAAATTCCGAAAAACAGCCAGATCACGTTCGGAATATACCATGGTGATTGACGGTCTTTTCGGAAGTTGCTGATGTCCTCTTTTGTTGCAGTGGTGTCATTATACAGGCCCGCTTCGATCATGACGTTGCCCGTCCCATTCACGATGATGGGGAGCAGCGTTGCGAACTGAAGCAGGGTGTTTGCCAGTGCTATTTGGAAGTTGGCTAAAGTTAAAAGCGGGCCCTGAAGAGTCGCATTGAGATATTTCGACGCTTTCCCATCCGGATACTCGACCTCGATGGCGGAGAGCCGATCGCGTGCCTTTTGAAGTTCTGTCGTAAGTTTTTGGCGCCGATTCAGCTGCGCCGCTTCGTCAATGGTGCCGTCGGCTACCTGATAAACACTAAGAACTTGTCCAATATTTTCTATCTCATCGAAGCACGCGCGGAGGTGGTCCAGCAAGACCTGCGGGTTGTCTGCACCTGGTTCGCCCAATCCGATAAGGCCCATTCGGACATTGGTCGATGGGTTGGTCTGAAACGCTGCGGTTGGCGCCAGTTCTTCCGAGATCTTCGCGAAAACACTTCTCGTGTGGAGGGGATCGCGCTGAAGGACATACATCATGTCGACGGAGTGCTCGACAAAGGCCTTGGTGCGGCCATGCCATTCTTCTTGCGAGAGGACCTCGTCTGGAAATTGCCCGCCTGGGAGGTGAAGTCGGGTTACCCGGCCGAGCCATGTGGCTTTATCCGCAAGGCCGCGGCGCGCCCCGTCGGGGAGGCGTGCGGCGGCTTTGGTGAAATTCTCGATCGTCTTCCCGTCCAGCAGGTCGTTTGCGGGTGCCCGATTCTTGTTTCGGAAAACAAACTTGAAGGCGCCGGCCAGCAACAAGACCAGGCCGATGCCGCCGGCGGCACCGATGCCGGCATACGCGCCCGCGCCAAGCCCCGGGCCTCCGGCGTGCGTGGAAAATGGACCGGTTGCGCCTGACGCAGCAGCCGGCGTCGTGAGCGTCGATATTTCAGATGGTGTCATGCGAGAACCCCTCCACAAGCGGTTCCATTACAGATCAGGTGTATGGGCTTGGGGCTTGCCGCGGGATCTGGAGCTTTAGGGGTGCTTATTCGAAGCACTTCCCAAGCTGGTCCATCCAACGCCATTGGCTTAAAAACTACATATGCCCATCGGATTTTTCCGCACTCTCATGGTCAATAGGATCCAGCTTCCATGAGCAGGTCGATAGTCACAGATTAATAATGTGATAATGCGCGGCATGCATACCTACGATATGTAGAATTTCTGCTCATATTTATCAGTATATCTATGTTTAATATGTACGGCCCTCGGGCCGGCCGAACAGGCCGATTCTGGTCATAG
>NZ_JBYRFX010000292.1:0-6629 GCF_057815775.1 Inquilinus sp. | reverse complement strand
TGGCGCCGAGGCGCAGCGGGCCGCCTGGGGGCGGGCGACGACCAGCTTCGCCCTGTTCCAGGCCGGGGCCGCCTACGGCCTGTCCTTCCTGTTCGAACGCAGCGGCGGCGACTACCAGATCCTGTTCGTGATCGGCGGCAGCGCCGTGACTCTCGCTTTGGCGATCGACCTCGTCCTGGCGCTCGCCATCAAGCCCAAGGCTTCCGGAGCATCCTCATGACCCAGGCCTACACCATCATCGACCACAGCTACGATGTGGTGATCGTCGGCGCCGGCGGCGCCGGAATGCGCGCGGCACTCGGCATGGCGGCGTCGGGGCTGAAGACGGCCTGCGTCACCAAGGTGTTCCCCACCCGCAGCCACACCGTCGCGGCCCAGGGCGGCATGGCGGCGTCGCTCGGCAACATGGGCGACGGCGACAACTGGCGCTTCCACATGTACGACACGGTCAAGGGCTCCGACTGGCTCGGCGACCAGGACGCCATCGAATACATGTGCCGCGAGGCCGCGCCGGCGGTCTTGGAGCTGGAGCAGTTCGGCGTGCCGTTCTCGCGCACCGAGGACGGCCGGATCTACCAGCGGCCCTTCGGCGGCCAGACCCTGAACTACGGCAAGCAGATGGCCCGGCGGACCTGCGCCGCGGCCGACCGCACCGGCCATGCCATCCTGCACACGCTGTACCAGCAGTGCCTGGCGCACCGCACCGAGTTCTTCGTCGAATACGTCGCGCTCGACCTGCTGATGGACGAGGACGGCGCCTGCCGCGGCCTGCTGGCCTGGAATGTCGAGGACGGCACGCTGCACCGCTTCCGTGCCCACCGCACGGTGCTGGCGACCGGCGGCTATGGCCGGGTCTACTTCTCCTGCACCGCGGCGCACAGCTGCACCGGCGACGGCAACGCCATGGCCCTGCGCGCCGGGCTGCCGCTGGCCGACATGGAGTTCACCCAGTTCCACCCGACCGGCATCTACGGCTCCGGCTGCCTGATCACCGAGGGCTCGCGCGGCGAGGGCGGCTACCTCACCAATTCCGAAGGCGAGCGCTTCATGGAGCGCTATGCCCCGACGGCGCGGGACTTGGCCGGGCGCGACGTGGTCTGCCGCTCGATGACGATCGAGATCAACGAGGGCCGCGGCTGCGGCCCAGAGAAGGACCACATCCTGCTGCATCTCGAGCATCTCGGGGCCGAGGTGCTGCACCAGCGGCTGCCGGGCATCAGCGAGACGGCGAAGATCTTCGCCGGGGTCGACGTGACGCGGGAGCCGATCCCGGTGCTGCCGACCGTGCACTACAACATGGGCGGGGTGCCGACCAATTTGCATGGCGAGGCGACGACGCTGTGCAACGGCGATGCCGAATCGGTCGTGCCCGGGCTGATGGCGATCGGCGAGGCGGCCTGCGTCTCGGTCCACGGCGCCAACCGGCTGGGGTCGAACTCGCTGCTCGACATCATCGTCTTCGGCCGCGCGGCAGCGCACCGGGCGGTGGCGACGCTGCGGCCCGGCGACAGCCACGCGCCGCTGCCGCAGGCGGCGACCGACCGGGCCCTGGCGCGGCTGGACAAGGTGCGCTGGGCCAAGGGCGACACCGGCGCCGGCGACATCCGGCTGGCGATGCAGCGGATCATGCAGCGGCACTGCGCCGTGTTCCGCGACGGCCCGCTGATGGAGGAGGGCTTAAGCAAGCTGGACGAGGTCACCGGCCCGATGCGGGCCGATCTCGGCCTGGGCGACCGGTCGATGGTGTTCAACACCGACCTGGCCGAGGCGCTGGAGCTCGACAACATGCTGCAGCAGGCGACGGTCAGCCTGCGCTCCGCCATCGGCCGCACCGAAAGCCGCGGCGCCCATGCGCGGGAGGATTTCCCGAAGCGCGACGATTTGGACTGGCTGAAGCACACGCTGGCCTGGCTGGACCCGGAGGGCGGCGTTCGCCTGGACTACCGCCCCGTCCACATGCAGCCGCTGTCCAACGAGGTCGCGTCGATCCCGCCGAAGGAGCGGGTGTATTGAGCGGCTCTCGACCGCGGTGCCCGGCACCGGATGTGTAGGCCATCACACCAACTGTCATGCCCGGACTTGATCCGGGCATCCAGAGGCTATCGACAGTCTCTGGATTGCCGGGTCAAGCCCGGCAATGACAGTAAAAAAGATAGAGCCACAGGGCGGGTTCGAAGACGAACCCAGCCTGTGGCTCGTGAGCTTCAGCTCTTCAGCGAGGCCTTGACCGCGTCGAGGCCGGGCTTGCCGTCCAGGGTGGTGACGCCGTCGAGCCACTTGGTCAGCAGGTCCGGGTTCTCGGTCAGCCACTTCTTGGCGGCGGCGTTCTGTTCCATGCCGCCGTCGAGGATCATCGACATCATCTGGTTTTCGGTGTTCAGGTCGAACACCAGCTGCTTGGCGAGCTTCTGCACGTTCGGGCAGCCGTCGATCCACTTCTTGTTGGCCAGGGTGCGCACGGTGGCGCCGCCGTAGTTCGGGCCGAAATAGGCATCGCCACCGGTCAGGTAGTCGATCTTGTACTTGATGTTCATCGGGTGCGGCGCCCAGCCCAGGAACACCACCCATTCGCCGCGGCGCGTCGCCCGGTCGACCTGGGCCAGCATCGCCTGTTCGCTGGCCTCGACCAGGTTCCAGCCGCCGAGGCCGAACTCGTTCTTGCCGATGATGGTCGACAGGTTCTTGTTGGCGGAGGAGCCGGGCTCGATCGAGTAGATCGACTTGCCGAACTTGTCGGCGAATTTCTGCAGGTCGGCGAAGTCCTTGACCCCGGCCTCATAGGCCTCGTGGTTGACCGCCAGCGTCACCTTGGCATCGGCCAGGTTGGTGCCGACCAGCGCGACATCCTGCTTGAGGTAGGGGTCGACCATCTCGGTCTGCGACGGCATCCAGTTGCCGAGGAACAGGTCGACCTGGCCGTTCTGCAGCGACTGCAGGGTGACGGCGACCGACAGCAGGTCGACCTTGGGTGCATAGCCCAGGCCCTCCAGCACGGTGTTGGCCAGCGCCGTGGTCGAGGTGATGTCGGTCCAGCCGACATCGGACATGATCACGGTCTTGCAGGCCGCCGCGTCGTCGGCCAGGGCGGCCGTGGCCGGGGTCAGCACGGCGATCGCCGCCGCCGCGAAAAGGAAACGTCTTGCGCTGGTCATCTTAGCCTCCTGTTGTTCCATCTGGACGGGGGCCTGGTCAGCCCTTCTCGTCCTCCGCGGCCGCCGCATGGACGGCGCGGATCTCGCTCAAACGGTCATGGATCTCGGCCTCGAACGGCGCGACCTTCGGTCCGGTCGTGTCGATCGACAGGTTCAGCACCTCGCAGTCGGCCAGGATGGTGCCGTCGACGGCGTGGCGCATGCGGTGGTGCAGGGTGAAGCGCTTGGCGTCCATGACGCCCAGCCGGGTCTCGATCGTGACGTCGTCGCCGGCCCGCACCTCGTGCCGGTAGCGGAGCTTCATCTCGCCGGTGAAGACCGTGCGCCGGCTGCGCGCCCGGTAGGCGGCGTCGATCCCGGCGAATTCGAGGAAAGCGTCGGTGGCGTGGCTGAAGATGACGGCGTAATAGCCGTCGTTCAGGTGGCCGTTATAGTCGGTCCATTCCTTGCGCACCGTCTCGCCGTGCAATCGCAGCGGCGTCTCGGTCGTCGTCCGATCCGAAGAGATTGTGCGGTCCGAAAGGTCTGTCGGGTTGGCCACGGTCGCTGGAACCTGCATCCGCCGGGTGATCCTCGCCATCGGCCCGCCTCTGCGGACGGGCTTGGAATGCAGGCGATGCTACGCGGCGGATGCGGCCGGCCTTGACCGATCGCGACGCCGGCCTGATCGAAACCGTCGTGGCCCTTACGCCTCCGGTTACAGCCCGAGCAGCAGCCCCAGCTTCATGCCGATGGCGCGGAAGATCGAGGCCTTCGGCGTGTCCTGGGCGGCGACCAGCGGCACCTTGCGCACCGGGCCGTCGGGCGGTGCGATGTCCAACTCACCCAGCACCTGGCCCTTGGCGACCGGCGCCTCGATCGGCTGCTGGAACCGGGCGGTCACCGTCACCTTGTCGAAATCGGCCGGCTGCATGGTCATGGCCAAATCCTGGGCCACCGTCACCGGCACCGTGCTGTCGGCGCCGAGCCAGACCGTCGCCTCGTCGACCGTCGCGCCGGCCTTGTACATCGGGTACAGGCGGAACTGGTTCCAGCCCCATTCCAGCAGGCGGGCGCCCTCATCGGCGCGGGACTGCATGCTGGGCAGCCCGTTGACCACCAGGATCAGGCGGCGGTTGTCGCGCACGCCCGACGCGGTCAGGCCGTAGCCGCCTGCATCGGTGTGGCCGGTCTTGATGCCGTCGACATTCATGTCGCGGTACAAGAGCGGGTTGCGGTTCCCCTGCTTGATCTTGTTCCAGGTGAATTCCTTCTCGCTCTCGTACCGATAGTACTGCGGGAAGTCGGTGATCATGCGATCGGCCAGGGTCGCCAGGTCGCGCGCGGTCGAATAATGCTCCGGGTCGGGCAGGCCGTTGGCGGTGACGAAATGGGTGCCGTTCATGCCCAGGGTCTTGGCCATCGCGTTCATGCGGTCGGCGAAGGCGCTCTCCGACCCCGCCAGCCCTTCGGCCAGCACCACGGCGGCGTCGTTGCCGGACTGGATCAGCAGGCCGCGCAGCAGGTCCTCGACCCGGACGTTGTCGCCGATCTGGACGAACATCTTCGACCCGCCGGTCTGCCAGGCCTTCTTGCTGACCGGGAATTTGGTGTCGAGCGTGATCCGCCCGTCCCGCAGCGCGTCATAGACCAGATAGGCCGTCATCATCTTGCTCATCGATGATGTCGGCATCCGCGCGTCGGCATCCTTCTCCATCAGCACCGTGTCGGTGGTGGTGTCGATCAGGATCGCCTGCTTGGCGATGGTGTCGACCGTGGCCGCAGCGGCGGGCAATGCCGCCAGGCCGGCGAGGAGGATGAGGGCGACGGTGCGGAGATGGGAAACCGGCATCGCAATCTTTGGCATGGGGCGGGGCATGGCCGCAGGGATACCGTCATCTGGCCTCGCTGCCAACCCGCGCCTGTCATGTCGGTGATGGCGGGGCCGGGGTGTGGCCGCGGCGCATCGGCGCACCGAGGATGCCGGACCGGGCAGGCGGCGGAATCGGACCGTCGCCGGCTCTCGCCCGGAATGCCTCGAATCCGGTCGTCATCCACTGTCCGGCACGGCCTGTCCTCATGCGCGGGAAGCGTCCGAGTCCGCGCAACTATGCGAATTGTACCGCCTCTATCCCTTTCGGGTCATAGCGCAATGATGGCGCCGCTTGTACAATGTGTGTCGTGGTGGGGGCCACTTTCATGAAAAAGGGGCAGGCAGCAACATGGGGTGCGCAATTTTAGGAAAACTATCCCGATCATTTTTACGCAAGTTTTATAAATGAAAATGTTCCTACATACGCTCGGACCTCATTGGGAGACATTGTTCCCATGCTGAAGCACGCCGACATTTGGGCGGCGATCGACCGTCTCGCCAAGCTGAACGGATTGTCGCCCTCCGGCCTGGCGCGCCGCGCCGGGCTCGACCCTACGACCTTCAACCCGAGCAAACGCCAGTCGAGCGACGGCAAGCTGCGCTGGCCGTCGACCGAAAGCATCGCCAAGATTCTCGAGGCGACCAGCAGCTCGATCGCGGCCTTCGTGCGGCTGATTGACGACGGCTCGGGCCTGCCGGCGCGCCGGATCCCGGTGATCGGGCTGTCGCAGGCCGCGATCGAAGGGCAGTTCGACGCCGCCGGCCGTCCCGCCGGCAAGGCGTGGGACGAGGTCGACTTTCCCAACCTGTCCGATCCGCACGCCTATGCGCTGGAGATCGGCGGCGACGACATGGCCCCGGTCTATCGCGACGGCGATCTTGTCATCATCTCGCCGACGGCCGGGCTGCGGCGCGGCGACCGGGTGCTGGTGAAGACCGCGACGGGCGCGTTGCTGGTCGGCGAACTGGTGCGCATCAGCGCCAACCGCATCGACCTGCGGCCGCTGGGCGCCGACCCGGCACCGCAGTCGCTGAAGCTGTCCGACATCGCCTGGAAGGCCCGCATCGTCTGGTCCAGCCAGTAGCCCACATCGCAGGGCGGGGCTGCAGCCAGCCGGTGTTGGCGGCGCCCCGGGGCTCGCCTATGCTCCGCCGGTCAATTTTACGGGATCGGATGGGGCAATCATGGCGAGATATGCGCTGACCTTCATCGACGGCACCTGGCATGAAGGCAATCCGCCGATCATGGGTCCGCTGTCGCACGCCGCGTGGATGTCCTCGATCATCTTCGACGGCGCCCGCGGCTTCGAAGGCGTCGCGCCCGATCTCGACCGGCATTGCGTCCGCGCCGTCGCCTCGGCCCGGTTCATGGGGCTGGCGCCGACCAAGACGGCGGAGGAGATCGAATCGCTGGCGCGCGAGGGGCTGGCGAAGTTCCCGGCCGACGCCGCCGTCTACATCCGGCCGATGTTCTGGGCCGAGGATGGCTGGATCGAGCCCGATCCCGCGTCGACCCGATTCTGCCTGTCGATCTACGAATCGGCGCTGCCGCTGCCGGGCGACGACGCCGCCTGTTTCGCCCAGGGGTTGCGCCGCCCGTCGCCGGAGATGGCGCCGACCCTGGC
>NZ_JBYRFX010000291.1:0-3880 GCF_057815775.1 Inquilinus sp. | reverse complement strand
CGATGGGTCAGCTGCGGCCGGGTCCACACCCCACCCCAGGCGCCGTTGGTGATGAACTCCTGGAACGGCGCGTCGAATTCCGTGATCCGGGCCTGGGCGCGGTCGACATGGGCGTCGCCCAGCACCTGGCGGCGGACCTTCATGCCCTCGTCGTACAGCTTCTCAGCCACGCGACGCCTCCTCGATGAAGCCGCGGATCAGCCGGGCCAGGGTGTCCGGCGCCTCGATGCACGGGATATGGCCGGCACCCGGGATGTCGGCGTAGCGCGCGCCGGGGATCAGGGCGGCCAGCGACCGCACCAGCTCCGGCGTCGTCGCCGTGTCCGCGGTGCCGCACAGGCACAGCGTCGGCACCGCCACGGCCTGCGCCGCCGCGGTCAGGTCGCCGTCGCGCAGCGCGGCACAAGCAGCGAGATAGCCGTCGGCCGGGGTGCGGCTGAGCATGGCGCGGGCGATCGCCACCAGCTCCGGCTGCTCTGCCCGGAAGGCGGCGGAGAACCAGCGCTCCATTGTCGCGTCGGCGATGCTGGGGACGCCGGCGGCACGGATCGCATCGATGCGCGCCTGCCAGCTTTCCGTCGTGCCGATGCGGTGGGCGGTGTCGCACAGGACCAGGCGGCCGACGAGGTCCGGCCGCAGCCGGCTGAGGCCGAGCGCGATCATGCCGCCGATCGACAGGCCGACGACGGTGGCGCGGCCGATGCCCCTGGCGTCCAGCAGCGCCGCCAGATCGGCGGCATGGGCGTCGATGCTGTCGCCTCCCTCGCTGGTCGACAGGCCGTGGCCGCGCTTGTCGTAGCGCAGGGTCCAGTGGTTGGGGAACAGCGGCACCACCGCATTCCAGATGCGGAAATCGGTGCCGACCGAATTGACGAAGATCAGGGTGGGCGCGTCGCGCGGGCCCCTGTCCTCGATGTGTAGCACGATGCCGTTTGCCTTGACCGCGTCCATCCCTCGATCCTTGGCCGTTTTCCCTGGTCCTGCCTGGGTGTGTGAGCCGACTGTGCTCGGCGGCAACGGTTATGTAAAATGACGAATTGGCCGAGAAACATAACCGGATGAGTATGGCAGAACGCGGCGACAGCGCGGCGGGGATCGAGCGGCGGATCAAGTTCCGGCACCTGCAATGCTTCCTGGAGGCGGCGCGGCTGCGCAGCGTGGTCGCGGCGGCCGATGCGCTGTCGATCAGCCAGCCCGCAGTGTCCAAGACCCTGCGCGAGCTGGAGGAGGCGCTGGGCGCTCCGCTGTTCGACCGCAGCCGCAAGGGCGTGGTGCTGACCGCCTTCGGCAAGACCTTCCTGCACCATGCCGGCACCAGCGTCACCGCCCTGCGCCAGGGCATCGAAAGCGTGGTGCGGGCCCGCGCGGCGGGGGAGGAGCTGCTGCGCGTCGGGGTGCTGCCGACCGTGGCGGCGCAGATGATGCCGGCGGCGCTGCAGCGCTTCCGCGCGGCCTGCCCCGGCGTGGTGGTGCGCGTGGTCGACGGCCCGAACCAGATGCTGCTGGGCCAGCTGCGCGTCGGCGAGCTCGACCTCGTGCTTGGCCGGCTGGCGGAGCCGGAGCAGATGACCGGCCTGTCCTTCGAGCATCTCTATTCCGAACGCATCGCCTTCGCCGTCCGCCCCGGCCATCCGCTGCTCAGCCGTCCGTCCCTGGCCATCCGCGACATCGGCAGCTTCCCGGTGATCGCGCCGCCGCCCGGCTCGGTGATCGGGCCGACGGTCGACAAGCTGCTGATCGCCGCCGGGGTCGGGGTGCTGCCCGACCGGATCGAGAGCGTCTCCCCCACCTTCGGCCGCTCTTACACCCGCCGCACCGATGCGGTCTGGATCATCTCGCGCGGCGCCGTGGCCCAGGATGTGGAAGAGGGCGTGCTGGCCGAACTGGCGATCGATGACGGCGATTCCACCGGCCCGGTCGGCCTGACCATGCGGGCCGAGGTGCCGGCCACCGCCGCGGGCCAGGTGTTCATGGCCATGGTGCGCGACGCGGCGCGGGACGTGCGCTCGGCCGCGGCAGGCTGACGCCGGATCGGACTTCCGTCCTTGCCGCGCGATGCAGCATTGCACTGCAAGCCCTTGCAGCCATGCTGTTCCCGGCCGAAAGTACTCTGGTATCTCATCATCCCCGCAGGGGCGGGCAGCACCCGACCGGCATCGCTTACCACGGCGATGGGGCCGGGTCGTGCCGCGTGGAAACGAGACTGGACCTTATGTCCTTCGTCGGCAGGATCACTGGAATCAGCAAGACAGCGGGCCGCGCCACGCCGGCGCCCGGCTTCGTCGAATTCGTCGGGCTGATCGCCTTCATGATGGCGCTGATCTCGCTGTCGATCGACAACCTGCTGCCGGCCTTCGGCGCGATCCAGGCCGATCTCGGCATCGCCGACCCCAACGCGCTGCAATATGTGCTGACCGCCTACATGGCCGGCTTCGGCGTGATGCAGCTGGTCTACGGCCCGATCTCCGACGTCGTCGGCCGGCGGACGACGCTGATGATCGGCCTGTCGATCTATTGCGTCGGCAGCGTGCTGGCGATCGCCGCGCACGGCTTCGAATGGCTGCTGATCGCCCGCGCCGTGCAGGGCATGGGCGCGGCCGCCGCCCGCGTGCTGACCGTCACCATCGTCCGCGACCGCTTCTCCGGCCGCGAGATGGCGCGGGTGATGTCGCTGATCATGATGGTCTTCATCATCGTCCCGATCTTCGCCCCGGCGATCGGCCAGGCCTTCCTGTTCATGGGCGGCTGGCACGCGATCTTCGTCAGCATGCTGGTGCTGGCGCTGGTGCAGATCGTCTGGTTCAACCGGCGGATGCCGGAGACGCTGCACCCGGAATACCGCAAGGAGTTCTCGATCACCGGCATCCTCGGCGCCATGCGGCGCTGCGTCACCACCCGGGTGTCGATCGGCTACGCCACCGCCATGGGGCTGATGATGGGATCGCTGATGGGCTATCTCGGCTCGTCCCAGGCGATCTTCGAGGTCGATGTCTACGCGCTGGGGCCGATGTTCCCGATGGCGTTCGGCCTGATCGCCGCGGTGATGGGCTTCGCCTCCTTCCTCAACTCCCGGCTGGTGCGCCGCCTGGGCATGCGCCGGATGTCGCACACCGGCATCTGCGGCTTCGTCGCCGTCGGCGCGATCCAGCTGGCGATCGCCTTCGCCTTCAACGGCCATCCGCCCTTGTTCCTGTTCGGCGTTGTGCTGGCCGCCAACATGTTCCTGTTCAGCCTGACCGTGCCGAACTTCAACACCTTGGCGATGGAGCCGCTGGGCGACATCGCCGGCACCGCGTCGTCGGTGTTCGGCAGCTACACCACCATCGCCAGCGCCGCGCTGGGCGCCCTGGTCGGCCAGGCCTTCGACGGCACGGTGGTGCCGCTCGGCTTCGGCTATTTCGGGCTGGGCCTCGCCGCCCTGCTGATGGTGCTGTGGACCGAGCGCGGCCGGCTGTTCGTGCCGCACCATCCCGACCCCGCCCGCTGAAGCCAGGAGAGCCCGGATGCGCCAGCAGACCTCGTTCCTGTTCGACCTCGACGGCACCCTGGTCGACAGCGTCTACCACCACGTCATGGCCTGGCGCGAGGCGCTGGAGGCCGAGGGCATCGAGCTGTCGGTCTGGCGCATCCACCGCAAGATCGGCATGAGCGGCGGGTTGTTCACCAACATGCTGCTGCGCGAGACCGGCCTCGACATCAGCGACGAGCGGGTCGAGCGCCTGCGCCGCCGCCACGCCGAGGCCTACAACCGGCATTCGGAGCAGAGCGTGCCGCTGCCCGGCGCCCGCGAACTGCTGGCCTGGCTGACCGAGGCCGGCATCCCCTGGGCGATCGCCACCAGCGGCCGGATGGAGACGGCGCGGCCGGTGCTGGAGAACCT
>NZ_JBYRFX010000290.1:0-2469 GCF_057815775.1 Inquilinus sp. | reverse complement strand
TCGCCATAGACGTACCAGTTCAGCATCAGCACCACCTTGTCGGCGGCCTGGGCCGAACCGGCGGCCAGCAGGATGCCCAGGGCGATCAACAGGCTGCGGACCATCTTCATCCTCCCCTTCTCTGGTTCTTGGTTCAGGCGGCTGTAGCCAGCTCCTGCCGGCGGCTGGCGTGCCATGGAATGACCAGCCGCTCCAGGCGGTCGACCAGCCAGAACAGGATGGCGCCGAGCAGCGCCAGGATCACCAGCGCCGCGAACATCGTCGGCAGCTCGAAATTGCCGATCGAGCGCTGCAGCACGAAGCCGATGCCGGAATTGGCGCCGACGAATTCCCCGACCACGGCCCCGACCACGGCCAGCGTCACTGAGACCTTGAGGCCGGAAAAGATCGCCGGCATCGCCTGTGGCAGCCCGACCATGCGGAACACCTGCCAGCGGCTGGCGGCCATCGCCCGGGCCAAATCGACCGTCTCCGGATCCATCGACTTGAAGCCCTGCACCGCCGAGACCACGACCGGGAACACGCCGAGCAGGAAGGCCGAGATCACCTTGGGTTCGAGGCCGAAGCCGAACCAGACGACGAACAGCGGCGCGATCGCCACCTTCGGGATCGATTGGGAGAACACCAGCAGCGGATAGACATAGGCCTCGACCGTGCGGGAGCCTGCGATCAGCATCGGGGTGGGGATGCCGATGGCGGCCGACAGCAGGAAGCCGAGCACGGTGGCCACGGTGGTCGGCACCGCCTGGCGCAGCAACTCCGGCCCGTCGCGCCACAGGGTGACGATCACCTCCCATGGCGCCGGCACCTGGTACGGCGGCAGGTGGAAGACCCGAATCGACAGGTCCCACAGGCCGACGATGACCAGCAGCAGGATGACCGGCCGGACCCAGCCGGCCTGCAGCAGGCCCAGCACGCGGCTGCGGACGCTTCCCTCTCCCATCGGCATCTCCCCGGGTTCGGTCCGGCAGAAATTAACTCGTTGGTTAAATCCTGCTGTGGCGCGGGGCAAGGGTCAAGAGGGGGAGAGGGGCGGCCCTGGAATGAGCCGGCCTCGCCCAGCCCACACCGTCATCGCGAGGCGCGCAGCGCCGTGGCGATCCAGGATTACAGCCGCCTGTGCGACCTGCCCCGCCGTAGCTGGATCGCGTCGCTGCGCTCGCGATGACGGTGGGGGCCAAAGAGGCTCCGAAAGCACCTCCAGCCCCTCCCGCAGGGCGGGAAAGGCGAAATCATCGGATTCTCGGGAAACAGACGGCTGCCCTCAGCCGCTATCCGGCTTCAGCTCCCAGGGCGGCCGGTCGAGCCGCTCCAGGGTTTCGATATCGTGCCAGCCGGCGACGATGGACGTGTTCTCATTGGTCGAGCGCAGATACCAGTGGCGGTCCTCATTCGGCCCCGATAGCGGCCACCAGGGCTGCCCGGACTCGTCGGGCGCGCCCTCCGCGCCGCGATCGATCGCCCCCGGCCGGCCAGTCTTCACCGTCGTCGCGAGCGCAGCGACGTAGGTAAGATTCGCGGCGCGAACCCAACATCGCACCACCCGAGCCAAATGTTGGGTTCACATGGCGAACCCAACCCACGAACTGCACGTCTTCGGTCCCCAGGCTGACGGCATTCGCCCGGAGAGATTACAAACGCGAGCCGGCCCCGAAAGCCCGCACGAGCCCAGGCCGGATGTTCGCGGCCGCGCCCGGTGGCTTGGATGGGCGCGGCCGTACAATGTGTCAGCGGCAGATATCCGCGATGACCCCGTTCACCAGCTGCCGGGAGGTGCGTCCGGATACATGTCGAGCGGCGTGTAGGGCGCTTCACTGACGCGCCCTGCCATCGGCTTGGCTTTGTCGGCCTGCGGGGCTTCGCCTTTATCCTGACCCTCTGCCGCCGGATTTTCTTCGGCCGGTGCGGGCTTGGCAATGTTGGTTTCCGGGGTTTTCGGATCTGACATGACGATCTCCTGATGATGTCGAAATGCATCACGCAGCGCTGGGGACGATTGCGGCGGAAAATTCGCCAGCCCACAGCGTGCCGTCGCAGATTTGCATAAAATAATATGTTTGGACAGCGGCTCCAGGGCACCTTCAGCGCGCGGTGAAGCCGCCATCCATCAGATGGAAGCTGCCGGTGACGAAGGAGGCGCGGTCGGACAGCAGGAAGCACACCATCTCGGCCACCTCCTCGGGCCGCGCCAGGCGGCCGATCGGCATCGACGCCGCCATCTGGTCGCGAGCCTCGGCCGGCGCCTTGCGCATCTCCGCCGTGTCGACATAGCCCGGCCCGATCGCGGTGATGCGGAGGCCCTGGCCGGCATATTCCACGGCCGCGGTCTTGGTCAGCCCGACGATGCCGTGCTTGGCCGCGACATACGGGCCGATGCCGGCCTGGCCGACGGCGCCCGCGGCCGAGGACATGTTGACGATGGCCCCGCCGCCGCTGCGCAGGATGGCGGGGATCTCGTATTTCAGGCCG
>NZ_JBYRFX010000289.1:0-3589 GCF_057815775.1 Inquilinus sp. | reverse complement strand
CCACGGGGTGGCCGGCCCCGGCGAAGCTCTGCGCCAGCGCCGTGCCCCAGGCGCCGGCGCCGATCACGGCGATCCCCGGGCGGGTCACGCCTTCACCCCGGCGCCGATCGCGGCGGCGGCGGTCGGGTCCAGCGGCCAGCGTGGCCGCGGCGCGCAGTCCAGCCCGTCGACCAGGCCGAGGCGCAGCCGCTCCAGCCCGGCCCAGGCGATCATCGCGCCGTTGTCGGTGCACAGCTTCAGGGGCGGCGCGATGAAGCGCATTCCGGCGGCCTCCGCCACCGCGGACAGGCGGGCGCGCAATGTCTGGTTGGCGGCGACTCCGCCGGCCACCACGAAGGCTCCGTTCCCGGAATGTTCCACGTGAAACATCGCGATGGCGCGCTTGGCCCGGTCGGCCAGCGACGCGGCGACCGAGTCCTGGAAGCCGGCGCAGAGATCGGCGACGTCCTGCGCGGCCAGCGGCTGCGGCAACGCCGTGACGGCGCGGCGCACCGCGGTCTTGAGGCCGGAGAAGGAGAAGTTGCAATCCGGCCGGCCGATCATCGGCCGCGGCAGGGCGAAGCGCCTGGGATCGCCGCCGCGGGCGGCGGCTTCGACCAGGGGGCCGCCGGGGTGGCCGAGGCCGAGCATCTTGGCGACCTTGTCGAAGGCCTCGCCCACCGCGTCGTCGATCGTCGTGCCCCAGCGCCGGTAGCGGCCGACCCCGTCGACGCAGAGCAGCTGGCAATGGCCGCCGGAGACCAGCAGCAGCAGATAGGGGAATTCGATGCCGTCGGTCAGCCGCGCCGTCAAAGCGTGGCCTTCCAGGTGGTTGACGCCAAGGAACGGCAGGCCGCGGGCGGCGGCGATGCCCTTGGCCGTCATCACCCCGACGGCGACGCCGCCGATCAGCCCCGGGCCCGCGGTGACGGCGATGCCGTCGACCGCGTCGAGCCCGGTGCCGGCCTCGGCCAGCGCCTGGCGGATGATGCCGTCGAGATGGGCCAGATGGGCGCGCGCCGCCACCTCGGGCACCACGCCGCCATAGGGGGCGTGGTCCTCGATCTGGCTGAGCACGACATTGGCCAGGATGCGCCTGTGGTCATCGACCAGGGCCGCCGCCGTCTCGTCGCAGGAGGTCTCGATGCCGAGCACGATCATGATCGGCCCGATATAGGCGGTCCGGCGGGATGACGGAAGGACCCCTCGATCTCTATGCCCGGTCAAGGCCCTCCATCGCCCTGCGCACCCGTTCACGCAAGGCTTCGAAATAAGCTGCATCTATCGGGGCGGTCAGCGGAGACTCGGCGCCGATGAGCAGTGCTTTGCGAAGCATCTCGCGATCCTGGTCCTTTCGGGCCGGATCGTTGGGCCGTTCTGGTGGCGTGATCCCTGCATTACCCATACTTCAGGTTACGCCGGCCAGTGCGTTTTGGCGAACTCGATCCGGGCCCTGGCCCCGGCGATACGAGTCGCTGGCCGGCCACGTCGCCGCAACCGGTCCGGCGCGGCTTGCCCCCCGGGCCGCGGCCTTCTAGAAGTCGCGGTCATGACCAACGTTCTCCGCATCGGCACGCGCGGCAGCCCGCTTGCCCTCGTCCAGGCCGAAGAGACGCGCCGGCGCCTGGCCGCCGCGCATCCCGAACTGGCCGCGCCCGGCGCGGTCGAGATCGTCGCGATTCGCACCACCGGCGACCGGGTGCAGGACCGGGCGCTGTCCGAGATCGGCGGCAAGGGGCTGTTCACCAAGGAGATCGAGGACGGGCTGCTGGATGGCAGCCTGGACCTCGCCGTCCATTCGATGAAGGACATGCCGACGGCGCTGCCGGACGGCCTCGTCATCGGCGCCCTGCTGCCGCGCGAGGACCCGCGCGACGCGCTGTTCGCCCGGGCCGGCATCGACAGCATCGCGGCGCTGCCGCAGGGCGCCGTGGTCGGCACCTCCAGCCTGCGTCGCCAGGCGCAGCTGCTGGCGCTGCGCCCCGACCTGCGCATCGTGCCGTTCCGCGGCAATGTCGACACCCGGCTGGCCAAGCTGGACGCCGGCGCGGTCGACGCCACCCTGCTGGCCCTGGCCGGGCTGAAGCGGCTGGGCCGGGCCGACCGGGTCTCGGCCGTGCTGGAGCCGGCGGAGATGCTGCCGGCCGTGGCCCAGGGCGCGATCGGCATCGAATGCCGCGCCGATGATCCGAAGGTGCACGCCCTGCTGGCCGCCCTGCACGACCGCGACACCGGCGACCGGGTGGCAGCAGAGCGGGCGCTGCTGACCGCGCTGGAGGGCAGCTGCCGCACCCCGATCGCGGCGCTGGCCGAGCTGGGCCCCGGCGACATCCTGACCCTGACCTCCCGCGTCGCCCTGCCCGACGGCAGCGAGATGCATGAGGACCGGCGCAGCGGCCCCCGGGCCGAGGCGGCGCAGCTGGGCGCCGCGGCCGGCGCCACCCTGCGCGGCCGGATCGGCCCGGGCTTCCTGGCGGGATGATGGGTATCGCCCCATGACGCGCTGGCTCGTCACCCGGCCGCGCGAGGAGGCCGAGCGCTTCGCCGACGCGATGCGCGACCGCGGCCTCGACCCGGTGATTGCGCCGATCCTGGAGATCGAGCCGGTCGACCCCGGCCCGATCGCGCTGGACGACGTGCAGGCTGTGCTGGCCACCAGCCGCAACGGCCTCGACGCCTTCGCCCGGCGGGTGGCGCGGCGCGACCTGCCGGTACTGGCGGTCGGCGACGCCACGGCCGAGCTGGCCCGCGCCCTTGGATTCCGCGACGTGGCCAGCGCCGCCGGCGACGGCGAAGACCTGGCCGCCCTGGCCCGCGCCAGGCTGGACCCGGCCGGCGGCGTGCTGCTGCACCCCTCCGGCGAGGATGTGGCGCGCGACCTGCCGGCCCTGCTGGCCCCCGACGGATTCACCCTGCGGCGGGTGGTGCTGTACCGCGCCCGGCCCGTTGCGGTGCTGCCTCCGGCGGCGGAGGCGGCCCTGGCCGACCCGCGGCTGGCGGGCGTGGTGTTTTTCTCTCCCCGCACCGCGAAGGTCTTTGCTACCCTCGCGGCCCGGGTGGATCTCACCCATCGCCTCGCCGGACTGACGGCGGTCTGCCTGAGCCCGGCCGTCGCCCAGGCGCTGGAGCCGTTGCGCTGGCAGGCGGTGCGAATCGCGGACAGGCCGGATTCGCCGTCGCTTCTGGCGCGGCTTTCCGATTTTCCCGCTGAGCAAGAGACGAGGACGGCGAACGGTATGGACCCGACTCCCGACAAGCCAGGCGAAGCAGCGGCGCGCCGTGCCGAGCCCCAGCAGCCGGACGATGTGTCGGCCACCGCCCCGGTTCAGCCGGACTCTGCGCCGGACAGCCCCGCGGATGTGGTGCCACCTCCGGTTCCGGCCGACGAGGTGCTGCCGCCCCAGAGCGAGACCGGTGAGGCGCTGACCGCGACCGAGCGCATCATCGAGGCCTTCGGCGGCATCCGCCCGATGGCGGCGAAACTGACCGTGCCGGTGACCACGGTGCAGGGCTGGAAACGCCGTAACGCCATCCCCGAGCAGCGCCACGCCGACATCCAGGCGGCGGCCAAGACCCACGGCATCGCGCTGGACCCGGCCGAGCTGGCGCG
>NZ_JBYRFX010000288.1:0-13805 GCF_057815775.1 Inquilinus sp. | reverse complement strand
AGCCCGTGCTGCAGGCGCTGTGGAAGAAGGTCGGCATCAACTGGGGCTCGGTGCAGCGCGGCCGCAACGCCGGCATCTGGACCATCAACGCGCCGTTCGACGCCAGCGAGAAGCCCCGGTTCGAAGCGGGGGTCGATGCCGGCTACGACGCCTTCCTGCAGTTGGTGGCCAAGGGCCGCGGCATGGACCCGAAGGCGGTCGACGCCATCGCCCAGGGACGGGTCTGGCTGGGCACCGAGGCGGCGAAGAACGGCCTGGTCGACAAGCTCGGCGGGCTCGACGCCGCCATGGTGATCGCCCGCCAGGCGATCGGGCTGGCCCCCGACGCCAAGGTGACCGTGCTGCGGCTGCCGCACGCACCCTCGCCGCTGGAGGCGCTGCGCCGGCTGGTGTCCGGCAGTTCCTCGCTCGGCGCGGATGCGCTGGCCCAGATCGGGCTTGGCCCAGTGGTGCAGCGCTTCGGCGCCATGGCCGCCGCCGCCGACGGACCGGTCGCGGCGATGGAGCCGCTGCAGATCGGGCGCTGAGCAGCCGTTTTGTCGGTTGGGTTCGCGGACCGCGAACCCAACCAACGATTCGAGCCGCCCGCCGATCAGGAATTCGACATTGCCCTCGGGCCCGGTGATCGGGCTGACGGTGACGCCCAGCACCTGCCAGCCCGGCCGGGCGGCGAGCCAGGCGGCGATGCGGTCGCAGACCTCGCGGTGCAGGTCGGGATCGCGCACCACCCCGCCCTTGCCAACCCGGTCGGGTCCGACCTCGAATTGCGGCTTGATCAGCGCCACCAGCCAGGCGCCGGGCGCGGCGAGGCCGAGCGCTGCCGGCAGCACCGTCTCCAGCCCGATGAAGCTGGCGTCGCACACCACGATGCCCGGCGCGTCGGGGATCAGTGCCCGGTCGAGATGCCGGGCGTTGGTGCGCTCCAGCACCACCACCCGCGGATCCTGACGCAGCGACCAGGCCAGCTGGCCGTGGCCGACATCGACGGCATAGACCTTCACCGCGCCGCGGTTGAGCAGGACATCGGTGAA
Organism: Inquilinus sp.; assembly: GCF_057815775.1. NCBI lineage: Bacteria > Pseudomonadati > Pseudomonadota > Alphaproteobacteria > Rhodospirillales > Rhodospirillaceae > Inquilinus > Inquilinus sp. The sequence continues at coordinate 12,774 of NZ_JBYRFX010000288.1, read as the reverse complement.
GCCGCCGGTCGAAGCGCCGACGTCGAGCCCGACCAGCCCGGCCGGATCGATGCCGAAATGGTCCAGGCCCTTGACCAGCTTCAGGCCGCCGCGGCTGACCCAGGGGTGGTCGCGGCCGCGCACCGACACTGCCTCGGGCACGGCGATGCCGTCGCCCGGCTTGTCGACCCGGCGGGTGCCCTCATAGACCAGCCCGGCCAGGATCAGGGCCTGGGCGCGGGCCCGGCTTTCGGCCAGGCCACGTTCGACCAGCACCAGATCCGCCCGTGGTCGCTTCGCCATCGCTCTCTCCGCCAACCCGTCGGATGCGGTTTACACCGTTTGGGGTTCTGGGGTGAGATCGGAGTCCGCCTCCGAGTCCGTGGCCCCCGAATCTCGAGGATCCGCCCCGTGAGCCCTTGCAATTTCGCCATCGTCGGCCCCGGCTGGCGCACTGAATTCTTCCTGCACGTCGCCCGGGCGCTGCCCGACCGGTTCCGGATCGACGGCGTGGTCGTGCGCGACCCGGCCCGCGGCGCCACCTTCGAGGCGCAATGGGGCCTGCCGACCTTCCGGTCGACCGAGGCGCTGCTGCGCCTGACCCGGCCGCGCTTCACCGTGGTGTCGGTGCCGCAGCCGGCCGCGCCCGGGGTGATCGCCGAGTTGGCCGATGCCGGCATGCCGGTGCTGACGGAAACGCCGCCGGCGCCGGACATGGATGGCTTGCTGCGTCTGGCGGCCCTGATCCAGGGCGGCGCCGTGATCCAGGTGGCGGAGCAGTATTTCCTGCAGCCGACCCACGCCGCCCGCCTGGCCCTGATCGCCGCCGGCCGGATCGGCACGCCCAGCCACGCCCATGTCTCGGTGGCGCACGCCTATCACGGCACCAGCCTGATCCGGAAATATCTCGGCCTCGGCTTCGAGAACGCCACGATCGTCGCGCAGGGATTCCAGAGCCCGATCATCGCCGGCCCGACCCGGGCCGGGCCGCCCGACGTGCTGCGCATGGCCACATCGGACCAGACCATCGCCACGCTGGATTTCGGCGACCGGCTGGCGGTGTTCGACTTCAACGGCGACCAGCACCAGTCCTGGATCCGGTCGCCACGGCTGCTGGTGCGGGGTGAGCGCGGCGAGATCCTGGATGATGAGCTGCGCTTCCTGCAGGACCATCGCACGCCGGTGACGCTGCGGCTGCTGCGCCAGGATTCCGGCCATTACGCCGACATCCAGGGCTATTGCCACCAGGGCATCCTGGCCGGGGCGGAGTGGATCTACCGCAACCCGTTCCCGGGCGCCCGGCTGAACGACGACGAGATCGCCGTCGCCGCCTGCCTGGCCGGCATGGCGCGCACCGTGGAGACGGGGGAGGAGATCTACAGTTTCGCCGATGCGGCGCAGGACCAGTACCTGGCGCTGTCGATCGCGGCGGCACGGGAATCGGGCCAGGCGGTGCGGACCGAGACCCAGCCCTGGGCCATCAGGCCCTGAGCGTTCAGGCGTGGCGGATCAGTGGATGCTGCCGTCGCCCAGCGCGAAGATCGACTGCACCAGGCCGGAGAAGCGGCGCGGATCGTAGGGCTTGGACAGGATCGGCAGGTTGCGGTAGGCCGCGGGCAGGCTTTCCCTGGGATAGCTGGTGGCCAGGATCACCGGCACGCCGCGCTGCAGCAGGATGTCGACCGCTGCGAAGGCCGCGGCCCCGGCCAGGTTGAGGTCGACCATGGCGCCGTCGATCGGCTGGCTGCGCGCCATCTCGACCGCCCGCGACACGGTCGAGGCCGGACCGACCACGGTGCAGCCCCAATGCTGCAGAGTCAGTTCCAGATCCAGTGCGACGATCTGTTCGTCCTCGACGATCAGAATGCGACGGCCGTGGAGATCGACCACGTCCTCGCCTTCGCTGTAGAGCAATCCCATTTCGCCCACCCGTGGCGACCGGCGTGTGGTGCGCCAGCCCCGTCCTTGATGTCGACCCGTCAGCGGGCCCGGCAGAAATTCGTCATTTCCATGGCATCAACACCCGATATCCGGGGCTGTTCCATTGACCCGCCGCCGGCCCGACGGAATCTTTCGTCTGTGCCGTGAAGGACACGGGCGTCAACACGAAGTCCAAAACGGACACCAATCAGACACACGCCTTTGGTACTAGGATGGGGCGCCGGTACGGTGCGGAGACGCCGAGGACGGTGCGAGAGAAGGGGGTTCACGAGACGCATGCGCGTTTGGAAACAATTGGCCGTGACCGGCCTGCTTGCCTTGGCGGGAGCGGGAATCTGGCTGTATGGGCCGTGGACGGCGGATGGCGCGATCGCGCCGCATGGCGCCGCGCCGGCCCCGGTGATGCTGGCCCCGGTGCGCCGCGGCGCGGTGGCCGAGGCGGTCGACGCCGTCGGCACCACCCGGGCGCGGGAGGCGGTGACGATCACCGCCAAGACCACCGGCATCGTCGGCGCCATCACCTTCGAGGACGGCCAGACCGTCGCCGCCGGCGCGCCGATCATCCGGCTGGACAGCGCCGAGCTTGAGGCCATGGTGGTTTCCGCCCAGGCCGAGCTGCGCAATTCCCGCCAGGCCCTGGACCGGGCCGAGACGCTGGCGAAGTCGAAAAACACCACCCAGGCCCAGGTCGATACGCTGCAGGCCGATTTCGACGTCCGGACCGCCACGCTGGCGGCGCAGAAAGCGCGGCTGGCCGATCGCGTGATCGCGGCGCCCTTCGCCGGCACGCTGGGCATCCGCCAGGTCAGCATGGGTGCGCTGGTGTCGCCCGGCACCCCGATCGTCACCCTGGACGACCTGACCCGGGTGAAGGTCGATTTCAACCTGCCCGAGATCCTGCTGTCGCGCCTGTCGCCCGGCCTGACCCTGACGGTGCGCAGCGACGCCTATCCCGACCGCAGCTTCACCGCGATCGTGACCTCGGTCGGCACCCGCATCGACCCGGCGACCCGGTCGGTCAACACGGTGGCCGAGATCGACAACAGCGACGGGCTGCTGCGGCCCGGCATGTTCATGACCGTGCGGGTGCAGCTGTCGGTCACCCCAGATGCGCTGCTGGTGCCGGAACAGGCGCTGGTGCCGCAGGGCGCCCGCCAGTTTGTCTACCTGGTCGACGACAACCGGGCGGTGCGGCGCGAGGTGACGCTGGGCACCCGGATGCATGGCGAGGTGCAGATCCTGTCGGGGCTGGAGCCCGGCGACACCGTGGTGACCGAAGGCACCCAGCGACTGCGCGACGGCGTGCCGGTCACGGTGCAGGGCACCATCGCGGCGCCGGCGGCCAGCTGACATGGTCCTGTCCGACACCGCGATCCGCCGCCCGGTCTTCGCCGTCGTCGTCAGCCTGCTGCTGGTCGTGCTGGGCGTTTTCGCCTTCCAGCGCCTGACGGTGCGCGAATACCCGAACATCGACCCGCCGATCGTGTCGATCAGCACCACCTATGAGGGCGCGTCGGCCCAGGTGATCGAAAGCCAGATCACCCAGCTGATCGAGGAGGGGGTGTCCGGCGTCGCCGGCATCCGCACCATGCGGTCGACCAGCCAGGAGGGGCGGTCCAACGTCCGCATGGAGTTCGATGTCGACCGCGACGTCGAGAGCGCGACCAACGATGTGCGCGATTCGGTCGGCCGCGTGATCGGCCAGCTGCCCGACAACGCCGACACCCCGATCATCCGCAAGGTCGACAGCGACGCCAGCCCGATCCTCTACGCCACGCTGACCAGCGACGGCCGGTCGGCGATGGAGCTGTCCGACATGGCCCAGCGCTATGTCGTCGACCCGCTGTCGGCCGTGGCCGGCGTGGCCCAGGTAACGATCGGCGGCGAGCGCGAACCGTCGATGCGGATCTGGCTGGACCGCAACGCCATGGCGGCACGCGGCGTCACGGTGCAGGACGTCAGCAGCGCGCTCGAGGCGCAGAATGTCGAGCTGCCGTCAGGCCGGGTCGAATCGAGCGACCGCGAGCTGACCGTTCGCACCAACACCCGGCTGACGGTGCCGGCCGAATTCGCCCGCATCGTGCTGCGCCGCGACGGCGAGACCCTGGTGCGGCTGGGCGACGTGGCGCGGGTCGAGGTGGCGGCGCGCGACGACCGCAGCGGCTTCCGCGTCAACGGCCGGCCGGCGGTCGGCGTTGGCGTGGTCAAGCAGGCCACCGCCAACACCCTGGATGTCGCCGAAGGCGTGCGCCACGCCATGGACACGCTGCGCCAGTCGCTGCCGCCCGATGTGCAGATAGAGATCGCGTCCGACGACAGCGTCTTCATCGATAAGTCGATCGAGGAGGTGTTCCTGGCGCTGGGCATCGCCCTGGCGCTGGTGGTCGGCATCGTCTTCCTGTTCCTGCGCAGCGTGCGGGCGACGCTGATTCCGGCGGTCGCAGTGCCGGTGTCGATCACCGCCTCCTTCATCATCCTCGCGGCGCTGGGCTATTCGATCAACGTGCTGACCCTGCTGGCCATGGTGCTGGCGATCGGCCTGGTGGTCGACGACGCCATCATCGTGCTGGAGAACATCAGCCGGCGGATCGAGCACGGCGAACCGCCGCTGGTGGCCGCCTATCTCGGATCGCGCCAGATCGGCTTCGCCGTGGTCGCCACCACGGCGGTGCTGACCGCGGTGTTCGTGCCGATCTCGTTCCTGCAGGGCAGCGTCGGCCGGCTGTTCGCCGAATTCGGCATCACCGTCGCCTCCTCCGTCCTGTTCTCGGCCCTGATCGCCCTGACCCTGACGCCGGCGATGTGCAGCCGGCTGCTGCGCCCGGCCAATGAGGAGACACGGCTGCACCGGGTGACCGAGCATGGCTTCGAGCTGCTGAACAGCGGCTACCGGGCGGCGCTGCGCTTCGCCCTGGGCGCGCCGCTGCTGGTCTGCGCCATCGCGGTGGCGCTGAGCCTGGGGGCAGCGGCGCTGCTGAACGGCCTGCCGCAGGAGTTCGTGCCGACCGAGGATCGCGGCCGCGTCGTGGTCAGCGCCACCGGGCCGGAGGGATCGAGCATCGACTACACCGGCGCCCAGCTGACCCGGATCGAGGCGGCGCTGAAGCCTTATGTCGAGGCCCAGGACATCACCCGCATGCTGGCCATCCTGGCGCCCGGCTGGGGCCCGACCGGGGTGAACCGGCTGACCATCGTCGGCCAGATGAAGCCGTGGGACCAGCGCACCCGGTCGCAGCAGGACGTGGTGCGCGAGCTGTCGGACAAGCTGGCCGGCATCCCCGGCATCCGCGCCGTCGGCATCAACCCGAGCGGCCTGGCCCGCGGCAGCGGCGCGCCGGTGCGCTTCGTCATCGGCGGCAACACCTATGACCAGCTGGCCGAATGGCGCGACCTGCTGGACACCCGGCTGCGCGCGTCGCCCGTGCTGCGCAATCTGCAGGCCGATTACGACGAGACCAAGCCGGAGCTGCGCGTCGCCATCGACCGCGACCGCGCCGCCGATCTGGGCATCTCGATCCGCGCCATCGGCGAGACGCTGGAGACCATGTTCGGGTCGGTCGCCGTCACCCGCTACGAGGATGATGGCGAGGAATACGACGTGGTGCTGCAGGCCCGGGCCGAGGACCGGCAGACGCCGCGCGACCTGTCGAACGTCTTCGTCCGCGCCGCCGGCGGCACGCTGGTGCCGCTGACCAGCCTGGTCAAGCTGCAGGACGTGGCCGGACCGGCCAGCCTGGGCCGGTTCGACCGGGTCCGCGCGATCACCTTCACCGCCAGCCTGGCCGACGGCGCCACGCTGGGCGATGCGGTGACCGAGGTGCGCACTGCCGTCGCCGACACCCTGCCGAACGAGGCCCGGCTGTCCTGGGACGGCGACACCCGCGAATTCCTGGAAAGCAGCGCGTCGCTGTACATCACCTTCGGCACGGCGCTGCTGATCGTGTTCCTGGTGCTGGCGGCGCAGTTCGAAAGCTTCATCCACCCGATCACCATCCTGCTGACGGTGCCGCTGGCGATCTTCGGCGCGCTGGGATCGGTGGCGCTGCTGGGCATGACCGTGAACATCTACACCCAGATCGGCATGGTCATGCTGATCGGGCTGACGGCGAAGAACGCCATCCTGATCGTCGAATTCGCCAACCAGCTGCGCGACGAGGGCCTGGGCGTGCTGGAAGCAGTACAGGAGGCGGCGACCACCCGGCTGCGGCCGATCCTGATGACCTCGATCGCCACCGCTCTCGGCGCCCTGCCGCTGGCGATCGCGACCGGGGCCGGCGCCGAATCCCGCCAGGCGATCGGCGTGGTGATCTTCGGCGGCGTCATGGTCTCGACCGTGCTGTCGCTGTTCCTGGTGCCGGTGATCTACCAGGCGCTGGCCCGCTTCACCGCCCCGGCCAGCCGCACCTCGAAGGAGCTGGAACGCCAGCTGCTGGTCCATCGCAGCGAGCGGTCGCCGGCGGAATGAGCCACCCCGCTGCCGGGACCGGCAGCGGGCACGCTCCCGGCCACAGAATTGCCCTGACTCCGGGTTACGAAATTTTAACCGGCCTCCCGGGCTGAAGCCGGGTTCCCAAAGCGGGCCGGCTCGTTCACAAGCCTGTCAGGCCTCGATCAATCCCGGAGCACCGAGTTGGACCATCTGAGCGCGATCATCCTGGGGGTGATCGAGGGCATCACCGAATTCCTGCCGATCTCGAGCACGGGGCACCTGATCATCGCCGAGCATTGGCTGGGCGAACGGTCGGACACCTTCAACATCGTGATCCAGGCCGGTGCGATCCTGGCGGTGACGGTGATCTACTGGCGCCGGCTGCTGGACCTGATCCTGGGCTGGCGCCAGCCGGAAAACCGCCGCTACGGCATCCGGCTGCTGGTGGCCTTCGCCATCACCGCGGTGCTCGGGCTGGTGGTCAAGAAGCTGGGCTTCACCCTGCCGGAGAAGGTGGCCCCGATCGCCTGGGCGCTGGTCATCGGCGGCGTCTGGATGATCTGGGCGGAACGGCAGGCGGCGAAACAGCCCGACAGCACCCGCGTGACCTGGCTGGTCGCCATCGTGGTCGGCCTGGCGCAGATCGTGGCCGGCGTCTTCCCCGGCACCTCGCGCTCCGGCGCGACCATCTTCGCCGCCATGCTGGTCGGCACCAGCAATCGCGCCGCCGCCACCGAATTCGCCTTCCTGGTCGGCATCCCGACCATGTACGCGGCCAGCGCCTACCAGCTGTACGGGGCGTTCAAGGACGGCGCCCCGCATGAGGATTGGAGCGCGCTGGCCATCGCCTTCGTCGTTTCCACCATCACCGCCTTCATCGCGGTGAAATGGCTGCTGGGCTACATCCAATCGCACCGCTTCACCGCCTTCGCGATCTACCGGATCGTGTTCGGCCTGCTGCTGCTGGGCGCGATCGCGCTGGGCTGGATCGCCTGACCCCGCTGGCCTAGCGCCAGCGGCCGCCGCCACCATGGCCGTAGCCGCCCCAGCCATAGCCGTGACCATAGCCATACCCCCGGCCGTAGCCGTAGCCGCGACCATAGCCATAGCCGCCGGAGTAGCGCGGATAACCGCCATAGTACTGGGGATAGCCGCCGTAATAGTTCGGCTCGGCATAGGCGTAGTTGCCGTAGCCATAGCCGCCATAGCCGACGGGATATGCAACGCAGCCGCCAAGTCCGATGGTGGCGGCAACCAAGCTGCCGGCCAGAACCAGCCGGCGCAGACGGGACCCTGACATGACCTGATACTCCATCAGGTCGCGGATTGGTGCCGCATCTCATCGCGGCATTCCCCCCGCGACCACAGGAATAACGTTGGGCGGCGTTGCAGGTTCCGCCAGTCCTGCCGGTGCCGCAGGAGCGGACGGACCCGGCCGATTGGCCGGGCCGCCGCGAGCGGACGGACCCGGCCAGTTGGCCGGGCCGCCGAGGCCTATCCCCGGATCCGGTGTTGCAGCCAGCCCCAGCTGGCCTTCGGCTGCGGTTCGTCGGACCGATTGTGCCAGGCGACGAGACCGGCCGGCGGTTCCGTCCCGTCATCCAGCATCGGGCCGAGAAACAGGGTTTCGAGCGGCACGCCCGCCGACCAGGCGCCATGGGCGGCGTCGAGATAGGCCTCGAGCCGGTCGATCCGGGCGCGGTCGTCGATCCGCCCGTCCACAGCAGGCGGATCCTCGACCGCGATCCTGAGGGTCAACTGGACCGGCGATTTCGGCCAGTCCCGGCCCATCCGGTCCAGCGCCCGGCGCAGCGCCTCGGGGCCGAGGGTGTCGAGCGAGACTGCCCCGCGCGGCCGGTCGACCAGCGCGACACCACCCGGCGCATCCGTCTCGATCCGGGCCCAGGCCGGCGCGGCGTGGTCGAGCAGCAGCAGGTCGACCGGGCCCCGGCAGCGCGCCGCGTCGTCATCGACGATCACCCGGCCCAGCCGTTCCACCGCCAGATCGGGGTAACGGCCGTCGCGCAGCGTCGCCACCGACGCGTCCCAGCCCAAGGCATCGGCGATGATCACGGCATCGGCAGAGCCCTGGCTGTCGTCCCACGGGTCCGGCGGCGGCGAGGCCAGCGCGGCGCCGAGGCGCCAGCGCGTGCTTTCCTGGCGCAGTGCCGCCAGCGCCAGGCCGCGGCCGAGCAGGAGATGATGCAGGATGGCGCGGAACGCCGCGGGTTCGGCCATGCCGATCGGCCGGTCGCGCCACGCCGCCTCGTCCCGGGCGAAGCCGGGCGCGCCGGCATCCACCACCAGCGCCGCCATCCGGTCGCCGATGCGGTCGGCCACGCGGCAGGCGAATTCGGCGAAGCGCCAGGCCGTGTCCCGCGCCGTCCAGCCGCCGCGCACCCGGATGTCGCGCGGCAGCCGTGCCGGCGCCAGCACCGGCCAGGGCGCCAGCCCGGACTCGCCCAGCGCATCGACGTGGCGGTCGAGCCGGGCCCGGGCCGCGGGATCCAGCTTGCCGCGCCCCTCCGGCTGCAGCGCCGCCCAGTCGAGGGCGAAGCGGCCGGCCGTCGCCCCCATCTCCGCGGCAAGGCGCAGGGAGTCGACCACCTGGCGCGGCGGCACCTCCGGCGCGGTGCCGAGATCGGCCCCCCAGCGCGGCTCGGCCCGTGCCGGTGCTACTTCTTCTCCCCGCCCTCCGGGCCCCAGAAGATCACCCATGTGGCAAAGTCATCGCTGAACTCCTCGAACCGGTGCTCCATATGCGCCGGAACGAAGATCACGTCACCCGGCCCGAAGGGTTTGCGTTCGCCGCCGCGGAAAAACACGCCGGTGCCACGCCAGACCACATACAGCTCGTCGCGGGTGTGCGGCTTCTGCGGGTCGGTGCCGCGCGGGGCGTATAGGCCCGTCTTCATGGTGCCGTGCTGCATGCGGTAGAGGAATTGCTCTCCCGGCAGGCCGGGGATGTCAGCGGCGGTCTCGGCGGCGGTGATCAGCCAGTCCTGGTCCATGGCGTCCTCCTGTGGTCCTTGTTTTCCGGCAAGGGTAGGACGTGCCCGCCGCCGCCGCGACCGGAACCTTGTCTCGTGACAACCCGCGGCTTTCCTCCGCCGCCGATTCGGAGCTATGTCGCGCTGTGCCCAGCCCGGAGACCGCGATGACCGAGACCAGCTTCGATCCGACAGACCCCGCCGCCTACCCGCATTGGGCGGACGAGCGCGTGCGCTATTCCGACACCGACGCGCTGGGCCATGTGAACAACAACGCCTATGGCGTCTATTTCGAGACCGCGCGCCTGCACTTCTTCCTGGATTCCGGGATCAAGCTGGGCAAGAGCCGCGGTGCGGTGGTGGTGCGCATCACCATGAACTTCCTGCACGAGCTGACCTGGCCGAACGACGTCCGCATCGGCACCCGGATGACGAAGCTGGGCGGCAAGTCCTTCACCTATGCCCAGGCCTTGTTCGTCGGCGACCGCTGCCATGCGACGGCGGAGACGGTGAGCGCGATGTTCGATCTGGAGACGCGCCAGTCCTTCCCGATCCCGGATGAGCTGCGCGCCCGTTTCGCGCCCGAGCTTTAGCCTTCCCCTCGTCCGGCCTCGGCCATAGATTGCGCCCGGAGCCGTTCCGGGCTCGCTGGGAGACCATCTCATGCCGAAATCCGCCCTTCACGTTGCCGTCACCGGCGCCGCCGGCCAGATCTGCTATTCGCTGCTGTTCCGCATCGCCAATGGCGACGTGTTCGGCAAGGACCAGCCGGTGGTGCTGCAACTGCTCGACCTGCCGCAGGCCCTGAAGGCCGTGCGCGGCGTGGTTATGGAGCTGGAGGATTGCGCCTTCCCGCTGCTGGCCGGCATCGTCGTCACCGATGATCCGAAGACCGCCTTCCGCGATGTCGACGCCGCCTTCCTGGTCGGGTCGCGGCCGCGGTCGCAGGGCATGGAGCGGCGCGACCTGCTGTCGGCCAATGCCGAGATCTTCAAGGTGCAGGGCCGCGCCCTGAACGAGGCGGCCAAGCGCAGCGTCAAGGTGCTGGTGGTCGGCAACCCGGCCAACACCAACGCCTATATCGCGGCCCACAGCGCGCCGGACCTGCCGGCCGGCAACATCACCGCGATGGTGCGCCTGGACCACAACCGCGCGCTGGCACAGCTGGCGGCGAAGGCCGGCGTCGGCACCGCCGAGATCGACAAGCTGGTGATCTGGGGCAACCATTCCCCGACCATGTTCGCCGATTACCGCTTCGCCACCACCGGCGGCCGCAAGCTGCCCGAGGTGATCGGCGACGAGATCTGGTACCGCGAGACGCTGATCCCGACCGTGGCCCGCCGCGGCAGCGCGATCATCGAGGCCCGCGGGTCCTCCTCCGCCGCCTCGGCCGCCAATGCGGCGATCGACCATATGCGCGACTGGGTGCATGGCAGCGACGGCCGCTGGGTGTCGATGGGCATCCCCTCGGATGGCAGCTACGGCGTGCCCGAAGGGCTGGTCAGCGGTGCCCCGGTGATCTGCGCCGATGGCGGCTACCAGCGCGTCACCGGCCTGGCGATCGACGATTTCGCCCGGTCGATGCTGGACAAGACCGTGGCCGAGCTGGCCGAGGAGCGCGAGGCGGTCGCCGCCCTGCTGGCCTGAGCCTGAGGTGGGCCGGGGCGTGCCCGCAGCGGGCATGACCCCGGCTTGCCGCACCAGCGAAATCGCGCTAGGACACGGCCCGTCTTTTCTGTTGCTCATCGGAAGGATGGCACGTCATGGCGCGCAACAAGATCGCCCTTATCGGCGCGGGGCAGATCGGCGGCACCCTCGCCCTTCTCGCCGGGCTCAAGGAGCTCGGTGACATCACCCTGTTCGACGTCGTCGACGGCGTGCCGCAGGGCAAGGCGCTGGATATCGCCGAAGCCTCGCCGGTCGAAGGCTTCGACGCCGTGCTGAAGGGCGGCAGCGACTATTCCGCCATCGCCGGCGCGGATGTCGTGATCGTCACCGCCGGCGTGCCGCGCAAGCCGGGCATGAGCCGCGACGACCTGATCGGCACCAACACCAAGGTGATGCAGGCGGTCGGCGCCGGCATCAAGCAGCACGCCCCCGACGCCTTCGTCATCTGCATCACCAACCCGCTGGACGCCATGGTCGGCGTGCTGCGCGAGGTGTCCGGCCTGAAGCCGGAGAAGGTGGTCGGCATGGCCGGCGTGCTCGACTCCGCGCGGTTCCGCTACTTCCTGGCCGAGGAGTTCAAGGTCTCGGTCGAGGACGTGACCGCCTTCGTGCTGGGCGGCCATGGCGACAGCATGGTGCCGCTGGCCCGCTATTCCACCGTCGCCGGCATCCCGCTGCCCGACCTGGTCAAGATGGGCTGGACCACGCAGGAGAAGCTGGACCAGATCATCCAGCGCACCCGCGACGGCGGCGCCGAGATCGTCGGCCTGCTGAAGACCGGCAGTGCCTTCTACGCCCCCGCCTCCGCCGCCATCGCCATGGCCGAGAGCTATCTGCGCGACAAGAAGCGCGTGCTGCCCTGCGCCGCCTATCTGAACGGCGAATACGGCGTCAAGGACTTCTACATCGGCGTGCCGGTGGTGATCGGCGCCGGCGGTGTGGAGCGGATCGTCGAGGTCCAGTTCAACGCCGACGAGAAGGACGCCTTCGACAAGTCCGTCGCCGCGGTGAAGGGCCTGGTCGAGGCCACCAAGAAGCTGATGGCCGCCGCCTGATCTCTCCGTCCGGATCAGTGAGATGACGATCGCCGCAGGCCCCTCGGTCTGCGGCGGTTTCGTTCGGCCGATTTCCGCCGCAATCGCGGGTCAACCTCCTGCCTGGCGCATTCCGCGCCGGCCGTCGGATAGACCCATGCTGCGCATTGCCATGACCACTGTGTTCTTCTCGGCTCTGGTCGCGCTGTCGGCCTGCGGCGGCCTGCACTGGAGCGCCTGATACCGACCAGCGCGGCAGCGCGCCCCCTCGCCTCCGCCGCCACGGATGGCTAGAGTGCGGCCCGACCAAGACCGCCCATCACGACCAAGGAATTGCCCATGACCCGTTTGATCCTGGTGGCTGCCGCCCTGCCGTTGCTGCTGCTCTCCGCCTGCGGCGACGACAGCATCCCGATGGACAAGCCGATCACCCAGGCCGAACCGGCGCCCCAGGCGGTTCCAGCCGAGCCGATCGAGCGCCAGCCGCTGTCGGCACCGCCATCGTCGCTGACCGGCGTGGCCGATCCGGCGGATCCGGCCGCCCAGACGCCGCCGACGAAGACCCCGCCGAAGAAGAAGTAGGCCGTCCCCGGGGCGGGCTCGCCCTTCAGGCCACCGGCAGGTTGTCGAGCAGCCGGGTCTGGCCGAGGCGGACGGCGGCGATCAGCCGCCGCTTCTGCCCCGGCATCGGCTCGCCCAGGGTTTCGGCGTCGCGCAGCACGAGATAATCGAC
>NZ_JBYRFX010000287.1:0-2738 GCF_057815775.1 Inquilinus sp. | reverse complement strand
GGCCTGCCTGTCCCTGGACGCCTTCGCCCGCGCCCATCCGCTGCGCCAGTCCGGGGCGCCGGCGTCGCACTGAATCGGCTACGCCACCCCCAGCAGCGGATAGCGGCCGGTGATGCGGAACGGCGCCTGGCGGTCCGCCTGCTCGAACACCGCGATCGCGTCGATCACCAGCGGATCGCGGCAGACCGGGGCGGTGCGCTCCGCCAGCATGGTGCGGACCCGTTCATGCTCCGCGGCGTCGGTCAGCCGCGCGGTCAGGGTCATGTGGAAGCGGAACTCCTCGAACACATAGGGATAGCCCCAGCGTTCGAGGTGGCGGTCCTGCGGCGGCGTCAGCGGCGACCGGCGCCGGCGTTCCAGCTCGGCGGCCGAGAGCGGCGCGCGGAAGCGGTCGAAGGCCTCGACGCAGGCATCGGCCAGGGCATGCACCGCCGGCGCCGCGGCCGAGGGCACCAGCGCCAGGAAGCCGCCGATCGAGGCCAGCGCCAGCGCCGGGCCGATGGCCGGTGCCCGGCCCGCGGCGAAGGACGCCGCCGCGTCGTGCAGCGCTGCACCGGAGACGCCGTCCACGAGTGGGAACGGCGCCTTCAGCGTGGCGTGGAAGCCGTAGTGCCGGGCGTCCTCGGTGATCGCCCGCAGCCGGTCCGGATCGATGCCGTCGAGCCGCGGCTGCGGCCGGGCCCCGCCGGTCTCCGCATCGCGGCCGAGTAGCCCGGCCCCCAGCTCCGCCAGGGGGGATGCGGGCGGCGGTGCGAAGTAGATCGCGTAGCGTGCAGTCATGGCTCAGGCGACCCGCTTGCCGGCACGCCACACGCTGCGGATATGCGGCACGCCATCGACCAGCCGGAAGCGCACCAGATCGGCGCGCAGCCCCGGCGCGATCGCGCCGCGGTCGGCCAGCCCCACCGCCTTGGCCGGGTTGGCGCTGACCAGCGCCACCGCCTGCGGCAGGCCAAGCCCGACCGGCGCCTCGGCCAGCATGCAGACGGCATGCAGCATGCTGATCGGCACATAATCGGAGGCGAGGATGTCGAGCAGCCCGGCCGCGGCCAGGTCGGCGGCACCGACATTGCCGCTGTGCGACCCGCCGCGCACCACGTTCGGCGCGCCCATCAGGATCGACAGGCCATGCCGGCGTGCCGCCTCGGCCGCGACCGTCGTGGTCGGGAATTCGGAGATGGCGACGCCGAGCGCCACCGCCTCCTCGACATGGGCCGGCGTCTCGTCGTCATGGCTGGCCAGCGACAGGCCGCGGCGGGCGGCGATGTCGGCGATGGCATGGCGGTGCCGGTCGGCATGGATCTCCTGCGCCGCCTGGCGTTCCTGCATCAGCACATCCAGCTCCGCGTCATTGTAGCGGTGCCGGTTGGCCTGGCGCCATTTCTCGACCTGGACGTACTGCCGCTGCCCCGGCGTGTGGTCCATGATCGACAGCAGCCGAACCGCCGGGTCCTCGACCAGCACCGAGAGGTAGTCGAGCACGTGGGGGTCGGCGACCTCGCAGCGCAGATGCAGGAAGTGCTCGGACCGCAGCATGTCCTGGCGCCGCGCCGCCTCCAGCCCGTCGACCATCGGCCGCAGCAGCTTGCCGCGCGGCACGCCCTTGCTCTCGCCCATCAGCGACAGGCTGTCGAACACGGTGGTGATGCCGGCGGTGGCGACCTGGGCATCATGCGCCAGCGCCGCCGAGACGTTGTTCCACATCACCCCCGGCCGCGGCGCCACATGCCGCTCCAGATGGTCGGTGTGCAGGTCGATCAGCCCGGGGATCAGGTAGTCCCCGTCCAGATCCTCGCCGGTTTGGGACGGGCCCTCGTCGATCGCGGCGATGCGGTCGCCGGCGACGCGCAGCGTGCCGGGAACAATGGCCTCGGGGGTGACGATCCGGGCGTTCGAGAAGATCAGATCCGTGGTCATGCGGCCGCCTTGTAGAGCGTGACATCGAAAATCCGGGTCGCCACCCGGTCGCGCACCGCCGTGTCGTGGAAGATCCCGACGATGGCGGCGCCGCGGGCCTTGGCTTCCTCGATCAGATCGATGACCACGCGCCGGTTCTCGGCGTCGAGCGAGGCCGTCGGCTCGTCGAGCAGCAGGATGGGATACTCCATCGCGAAGCCATGCGCGAGATTGACCCGCTGCTGTTCGCCGCCGGAGAAGGTGGCGGGCGGTAGGGCCCACAGGTTTTCCGGCAGGTTGAGCCGGGCCAGCAGGGTGCGGGCGCGCCGGTCGGCCTCGCCCTCCTCCACCCCGGAGGCCAGCATGGGTTCCTTGACGATCTCAACCGTCGGCACCCGCGGGATCACCCGCAGGAACTGGCTGACATAGCCGAGCGTGTGGCGCCGAATCTCCAGGATCTTGCGCGGCGTGGCGGTGGTGATGTCGACCGGCTGGCCGTCATGCCGGATGCGGATGGTGCCGGCCGAGGCCAGGTAGTTGCCGGTCAGGCTGCGCATGAAGGTGCTCTTGCCCGCGCCGGACGGACCGCCGAGCACGACGCATTCGCCGGCGCTGACGGTGAAGTCGACGCCGTCGAACACCTGCAACTTTACCCCACCCTGGTTATGCAGAACGAAGGTCTTGGACAGGCCGGAGACCTCGATCATCGGAGTCGTGTGCGGCATGGTCAGACCTGCAGGACGGAGGAGACGAGGAGCTGGGTGTAGGGGTGCTGCGGGTCGTCCAGCACCTGGTCGGTCAGCCCGGTCTCGACCACCCGCCCGTGCCGCATCACCATCAGC
>NZ_JBYRFX010000286.1:0-8200 GCF_057815775.1 Inquilinus sp. | reverse complement strand
AATATATTGATATAAAATTATTTCTTTCGAAGCAAATTCGAAAATTCATGCCAGGATAAATCACAAAAGTAATTTAGATAAAATTATGACTTCATAATTACTCTATTCAACACATTCGAATCAGCACAAACATAGATATCTCTGTTTGAAAAAGCTGCGCTCGATGGGCGTTAAATTCTGAATTGTCTCTTTTCAATTTCCCGATTTTGGGAGGATCAACATGGGTATTCCTGGATTCCATTTGTCACGTCGCGACGTTCTGGTGGCGGCAGCCGCCGCTGCCGGCACCGCCGCCCTTCCGCTCCGGCCGGCACGGGCCGCCGCGAAGTTCACCCGCCCCAACGTCACCAGCGACGCCGGCAAGAAGATGCTGGCCATCTACGCCAAGGGCGTGCAGGCGATGCTGAAGCTGCCGCCGGACAACCCGCACAACTGGTTCCGCAACGCCTTCGTCCACATGATGGACTGTCCGCACGGCAACTGGTGGTTCTATGTCTGGCACCGCGGCTATATCGGCTATTTCGAACAGACCATCCGCACCGTGACCGGTGAGGACAGCTTCGTCCTGCCTTATTGGGACTGGACCCAGCTGCCGCAGATCCCGGACGGGATGTTCGCCGACTACCTGACACCGTCGAGCGCGCCCTTCCTGCCCTATACCGGCAGCGTGGCGGCGTTCACCAAATACATTAAGCCGGCCCTGACGGAGTACTGGAAGGGCCTGTCGGCCGCCCAGATCGCGCAACAGGCCAAGCGGGGCTACCACAGCATCGACGATGTCTGGAGCGATATCCTCGGCTACGCCATGTGTGACGGCAAGCCGGTGCCGATCTCGCAGAACCAGGCCTTCGTCATCACCGGCGGGGCGCGCTACCTGACGCGCGACAACCCGAAGCTGGACGACAAGACCGCCGCCAATGTCGAGATCGGCAAGATCCTCGGCGGGCTGGCGCCCAAGGACTTCAACCTCACGGACAAGGACGGCAGCACCGACGCCATCAACAGCTTCACCAGCTCGCACACGGAGTCGCACCACGTCGTGCCGCCCAACGGGACGGTGTTCTCCACGCTCGAGGGCTTCCCGCACAACAAGGTGCACAACTATATCGGCGGCTACGGCTCGCTGCCGGAGACGGATCTGCAGCCGGGTCCCTTCGGCAACATGACCAACAACCTGTCGCCGATCGACCCGATCTTCTTCCTGCATCACGCCAATATGGACCGGCTGTGGGATGTCTGGACGCGCAAGCAGGTGGCGGGGGGCGGGTCTCCCACACCGTCCCACGCGGACATCGACACCTTCAACAAGGAGCCGTTCCTGTTCTTCATCGACGGCAAGGGCAATTCCGTCCCCGGCATCGCCAAGGACTATTTCGACATCACCGTGTTCGGCTACGACTATGAGCCGGGGTCGGGCGAAGAGATCATCCCGAAGGCGGTCGTGGTGTCGAATGCCGAAGACCTGCCGCTGATCCGCCGTGCCGTGGCGGCAAATGTCGCGACGCTCACCGTGCCGCTGGCCGCGGTCCAGAACCATCTGGCCGCCGCGAACGCGGCGCGGCCGCTGGTCGCGGCGGTCACGATGAAACGGCCGATGGAGCTGGCCGGGCCACGCGAGTTCGACGTGCTGGTCAACGCGCCCCCGGGCGTCACCCAGGTCTCGGCCGACAGCCCTTATTATGCCGGCACCTTCGCCCTGTTCGGCGCGCCGATGCCGGGCATGCACATGCATGGCGACCTGACCTTCTCGGTGCCGTTGCCGCGGACACTGCAGGCCTTCACGGCCCTCACCGCCGCGGAGAAGGGTGTGACGCTGAAGATCCGGGTGGTGGAGTCCAATAGCGGAGACGAGGAGCTCATTCCGCTCGATGCCGTCTCGCTGTCCGTGCGGTAGGGCGATGCTGCGCTCCGCCGCCGCAGCCCTCGGGTTGCTCGCGATCCTGGTGCTCGGCGGCGGGACCGCGGCGGCGCAGGAGCGGACGCTGCCCCTGCCGCCGTCGTTCCGGCCGGGTGAGACCGCCTGGATCGAGGTGGAGGTCGGCCCGGTCGGCCGGCGGGAGGTCACCATCGCGACGGCGTCGGGCCGGATCATCGGCGTGATCTCGCCCTTCGGCCCGCGCGCCGGGGAGGCCGCCGGGGTCTACGCGCTGCCGCTGCCGGCGGAGGCGATCGCGGATGGGTATGTGACCATCCGGCTAACGATCTCCCAGACCGGCGGCGTGGTGCGGGCGCCGACCGAACAGGAGGTTCCGCGCCTCACGGTGCGCCCCGGCCCCTGAGCGGCCGGCTTTTTTCAGTCCCGATAGTCGAACCATTTTTGAGAGGACGATATGGCAATGGATATTGGTGTCCCGATCGGGCGCTGTCTGCTCATCGGCGTTGCTTTGGCCGCGTTCGGTGCGGGCCCGGCCAGCGCCCAGACCGCAGAGAGACTGGTCAGCAACCCCCGGGTGCTCGGCGCGGGCATCGCGCCGGAAAGCCTGACGCCGTCGATTCAGGCGCTGCCGCATGAAAAGGTGCTGGACCTCAACATCGTCTACACCGACGGGCAGCTGTTCAACCCGACGACCTTTCGCTACGACAAGGTGCATCTGCGCAGCTACAACGGCACCGACGTCGACCCGACCGCCCCCTATGTCTCGCCGACGATCGAGGCCGTGCCGGGCGATACGATCCGGGTCAATCTGAACAACCAGCTGCCGCCGGACCCGAGTTGCGCGGCCGGCCATGAGCACAATGGCGGGCATTGCTTCAACGGCACCAACCTGCACACCCACGGGCTGTGGGTGAACCCGGCCGGCAACGGCGACAACGTGCTGCTGTCGATCAACCCCGGCGTCAGCTTCCAGTACGAATACAACATCCCGGGCGACCATCCGGCGGGGACGTTCTGGTATCACACCCACCGCCATGGCTCGACCGCGCTGCAGGTCTCCAGCGGCATGGCCGGGGCGCTGATCATCCGCGGCAACCGGCTGCCAACCCCCACGGCCACGGGCGATGTCGACACGCTGCTGGCCGGCCTGCCGGATCGGGTCCTGGTGTTCCAGCAGATCCAGTATGCCTGCCGCGGGCCGGGGCATGACGGCCAGCTGGGGCCGATCAAGACCAATCCCGACGGCACCTATTTCTGCGATACCGATGATGTCGGCAGCATCGAAAGCTACGACCAGTTCGGGCCGGGAAGCTGGCCCGCATCCGGGCGGTACACCTCCATCAACGGCGTCGTCACCCCGACCTTCCAGGCCAAGCAAGGACAGACCGAGCGCTGGCGGATGATCCATGGCGGCGTGCGCGACACCATCAGCCTCAAGGTCGTCAAGGCAAAGCTTCCCGACCAGCTCACCGCCAGGCTCGCGGCGCCCATCAGCAAGGCGGAGACCCAGGACATCGTCAGCAAGTACTGCGCCGGCGAGACCATTCCCTATTACCTGGTCGCAGCAGACGGGCTGACCATGGCGGCGGCACAGCGCAAGGACCTCGCGGTCTTCCAGCCCGGCTACCGCTTCGATGCGCTGATGACATTCCCGGAATCGGGGATCTATTGCCTGATCGACGCGTCGTCACCGGCGGCGGGGACCGTCAACGCCGATGCCGTCGACAACCCGTCGCTCCTCGGCTTCGTGATCACCGACACCGGCACCCCGGTGCCGGACATCGCCAGCCATGTCACCGACACCCTGGTGGCTGCGGCCCGGGCCAAGATGCCCCGCGACGTCGCGCCGGCGATCATCGCCGACCTCCAGGGCGGCCTCAAGCTGTCCAAGTTCGTCCCCCATCCGGACATCGCGGAGAGCGAAGTCACCGGCCAGCAGGAGCTGACCTTCTTCATCGATGTCAGCGCCAAGCCAACCGCGTTCGAGGTGAGCAACACGCTGAACGAAGCCGATGCCCACCCCTATGATCCGAACCGGCTGGACCGGCAGCTGTCCCTGGGCGGGGTGGACGAATGGACGCTGCAGTCGCATTTCGTCAGCCACCCGTTCCACATCCACGTCAACCCGTTCCAGATCGTCTCGATCACCGATCCGGACGGCAGGGATGTCAGCGCTCCGGGCGCCGTCGATGATTACGGCGGGACGGTCGACCCCGAATATCCCGGCCTGAAGGGCGTGTGGAAGGACACGCTGTGGATCAAGAGCCTGCTCCCGGACGACGCGAAGGGCCTCTACACGATCAAGATCCGGACCCGCTATCAGCGCTACATCGGCGAGTTCGTGCTGCACTGCCACATCCTGGACCATGAGGATGGCGGCATGATGCAGAACGTCGCGGTCGTGCTGCCGAATGGCGATATGGGGGCGGAGTCGGGCGAAGCGCCGGCCCAGCTCCAGGGTCACATGCACATGCCCTGAGCCGGCCACGCAACTGAAGCGGAATCGGCGGCTTCGGCCGCCGATTTCATGTCGAGGGTCGCCCCAGGCCCCTCGTCATCGCCGTGCATAGGCCGCGCGACAGACCGCCATCACGGTGTCGCGCAGCCAGCGATGGGCCGGGTCGGCGTCCATGCGGGGATGCCACATCGCCGATATCTTGAACTCCGGCATCGGCAGCGGCAGGTCGAAGCCCTCGAGACCCGCCGCGGCGCCGTGGTCGCTCACCATGGTTTTGCCGAGGCAGGACCGCGGCACGAGCGCGACCAGATCCGATTGGCGCGCGATCCGCATCGCATCCGGGAAGCCGGGCACGACGACTGTGATCGTCCGTCTCAGGCCCAGCCTCTCCAAGGCGCCATCGATCGGCTCGACAACAGCCCCCTCCCGCGACGCGACGATGTGGCGGCAGGCGGCATATCGTTCCGGCGTCACCCCGGTGCCGTCCAGCAGCGGATGTCCCGCCCGGGCCACGCCGACATATCTGTCGTGGAACAGGAACTGGGTGCGGATCTCGGGCGCGGAGGTGCCGAGCAGGCCGATCTCCAGATCGATGAGGCCTTCGCGAAGCGGACGCGCGTCCTTGTCCGGCTTCGGCGCAAAGCGGAGCCGGATGCGCGGCGCTGCCCGGCTGACGGCGGCCACGACGGGGCCGGAGAGGAATTCCAGGAACGCTTCGCTGCCGCGAATGGTGAAGGTCTGTTCGAGCGCAGCCACGTCCACATCGGTGTTTTGCGGCCGGAGCACCGCCCGCACATCCCGGGTCAGCTCAGGCACGCGATCGCGCAGTTCGGCCGCACGCGGTGTCGGCACCAGCCCGCGCCCGGCCCGGACGAGCAGCGGGTCGCCCGTGGCCGCCCGAAGCCGCGTGAGCGTGCGGCTCATGGCCGAGGCGCTCAAGCCGAGGCGGCGGGCCGCCCCTGTCACGCTGCCTTCGGCCAGCAGCACGTCCAGCGCGACGAGCAGGTTCAGGTCCAGATCCGCATCGTTCATGGCGCAAGCTTATCCCACCTGATAGGCCTGACATAGCGTGGGATGCAACTATACTTTGATCGGGATGCGTCTGGCGCCCGGAGTCAGGCTGGCCATATCTGCAATCACCCCAGCCCATGAAAGACATCGACCCATGCCCACAAGCGCTTCGAGTGCCCCCGCCGAGACCATCCTGCTGATCGGCGCCTCCCGCGGTCTCGGCCACGCCATGGCCGCCGAATTCCTCAAGAAAGGCTGGAACGTCGTCGGCACCGTCCGCGGCAGCGGAGGCCGAACCAAGCTGCACGATCTCGCCGACAAATTCGAAGGCCGGGTCGAAATCGAGACCCTGGATATCTGCGAGTCGGACCAGGTCGCGGCGTTGCGCGACCGCCTGTCCGGCCGGGTGTTCGACATGCTGTTCGTCAACGCCGGCGTGTCCAACAACCCGGCGGAAACCATCGCGGATGTGACGACCGACGAATTCGTCAGGGTCATGGTCACCAATGCGCTGAGCCCGATGCGGGTGATCGAGAGCCTGGAGCCCTGCGTCCCGGCGACGGGCCTGGTCGGCGTGATGTCATCCGGACAGGGCAGCATCACCAACAATGAGAGCGGCCAGCGCGAGGTCTATCGCGGCAGCAAGGCGGCCCTGAACATGTTCATGCGCAGCTTCGCCGCCCGCCACGCCGGGACACCCCGCGCCATGGTGGTCATGGCGCCCGGCTGGGTCCGCACCGACCTGGGCGGCCCGGACGGAAAGCTGAGCATCGAGGAAAGCATCCCGAACCTGGTGAACATCCTGCTCGCGAAGCAGGGAAAACCGGGCCTGGAATACCTCGACTATCTCAGCCGCACCGTCCCCTGGTGAATGGGGTATGGTGCGCCTGCATCCGTCAGCGGCGGGCCTGACCGGATGGGTCAGGCCGGTGGGTGTTCCGGGCCATCGCATAGACCGCGACGGCGACGGCCGCGACCCCTGACGCCGCGCCGACACCGAGCGCCCAGCGCGGTCCGAGATGATCCGCGACCCAGCCGACGATCGGCGCCCCGATCGGTGTCCCGCCCAGCGCGACCGCGACACGAAGCGCCATCACCCGGCCGCGCATGGCGGGTTCGGTCGAAAGCTGCATCAGGCTGTTGGTCGTGTTGGTGATGGTCAGGCTGGCCGCCCCGGTGATCCCCTGGGCGCCGGCGAAGGCCCAATAGCCCGGCGCGAGCGCCGCCAGCGTGCAGCCGATGCCGAAAATGCCTGATCCGACCAGCAGGGCTTCGAATCGCGGCCGGGCGCGATGGGCGCTCAGCAGGGCGCCGGCCACGGTGCCGATCGCCATGATCGATGACAGCAGGCCATAGCCGTGGGCGTCGGTGTGGAAGACCCCGACGGCCATGGTCGAGATGAAGATCGGGAAGTTCAGCCCGAAGGTGCCGATCAGGAACAGGATGATCAGGGTCGCCTTCAGGTCCGGGCGCGCCCACACGTAGCGGAAGCCCTCGGTGAAACTGCCCTTGGTGCGATGCGCCCGCGGATGGGGGTGAAGCTCGGAGACGCGCAGCCGCGAGAGCGAGACCAGCACCGCGATGAACGAGGCGCCGTTGATCAGGAAGGCCCAGCCGGTCCCGATCACGGCGATGACGATGCCCGACACCGCCGGGCCGATCATGCGCGCGGCGTTGAACGAGGTCGAGTTGAGGGAGATCGCATTGGCCAGGTCCGCATCGCCGACCAGCTGGGCGACGAAGGTCTGTCGCACCGGCGCATCGAAGGCCGCCGCGCTGCCGAACAGGAAGGCGAAGACATAGACGTGCCAGAGCTGCACCACGCCGGTGACGGTGAGGATGCCCAGCGCCAGCGCGAGCGCACCCATCGCCGCCTGGGTGGCCAGCAGGAGCTTGCGCTGGTCGAAGTGATCGGCGGCGAAGCCGGTCCAGGGCAGCAGCAGGAATTGCGGCCCGAACTGGAGCGCCATGACGATGCCGACGGCCGAGGCACTGTGCTGCGTGAGTTGCGTCAGCACGAGCCAGTCCTGCGCCGTACGCTGGACCCAGGTCCCGATATTGGAGACGAAGGCGCCGCCGACCCAGACCCGGTAGTTGACGCTCCTCAGCGAGCGGAAGGCGCCCCCGGCAAGTGCGCTCACGGATGGTCCGGCGCGTTGCCGCCGTTGAACCGGCCGAAATGCCGGGCGCAGCCAAGACCGAGCACGAGCATGCCCAGCCCGAGCGCCGCAGCGTCGGGCGTGCTGCGCAGATCGAAATCACCGACGCGGCAGACGAGTAGGTAGCACAGGACCAGGTTGGCGAAGCGCCACAGCAGGTTCACCGTCGATGAAGACAGCCCTTCGCCCCGCGGCGTCGCGAACGGGCTTTGGAACGGCCGCCCCATCATGCCGCTGACGAAATGGGGCACGGCATTCGCGAGCAGCGCGCCGCCGAAGAAGTAAGACAGCAGATGGGGCCAGGGCATCTCAGACGCTCCTCTCGATGAGCGCGATGATCTCGCGGGTCGAGCCGGTCTCGCCCAGCCTCGGGAAGACATGCCCGATGCTGTAATCGTGCGCCCCGGCACGCGTGTCAGTCATCGCGTCGATGGCGAGCGTGACGTTGAAGCCGGCCTCATAGGCCTGGCGCGCCGTCGCTTCGACGCCGGTACCGGTGGCGATGCCGGTCGCGACGACCTGGGTGACACCCAGCGCCTTCAGCCGCGCCTCGAGATCGGTGCTGGCGAAAGCACCCCACGTTCGCTTGGTGACCGTGATGTCGTCCGGCCGCCGGCCGAGCTCGGGAAGCAGATCGGCAAAGTCCGCAGGCAGCGTGCTCATGTCGCGCCTTGGCTGCTCGGTCCGCCCCGGCGC
>NZ_JBYRFX010000285.1:0-3453 GCF_057815775.1 Inquilinus sp. | reverse complement strand
ACACCTGCCCGGTCCACACGCTGAAGGATGCCGGGCCCTGGCTGAACGTGCTGGACCCCGGCTTCAACCTGCATCTGCGGGAAGACCGGATCGACAGCGCCTGGATCGTGCGCAAGCCGACCAAGGACGGCACCGTCACCTCGCTGGAGCTGTTCGACGTCGACGGCACGCTGATGGCCATGCTGTTCGGCGCCCGCAAGCCGGGCCAGCCGGAACGGGCCGACTGGCGCGCCCTGGTCGCCGAGATCAGCGCCGTGGTCGCGGCCTGATGCGCCCCCTCCTCGCCCTCACCTTCGCCGCGCTGGCCGCAGCCACCCTGCCGGCCCAAGCGGAACCGCCGGCCCGGGTCGTCGTCGCCGGCGGCGACCTGACCGAGATCGTCTACGCGCTGCACGCCGAAGACCGCCTGGCCGGTGTCGACACCACCAGCCTGTATCCGGCGGCGGCGCGGAAACTGCCCCAGGTCGGCTACCTCCGCCAGCTGTCGGCCGAAGGTGTGCTGTCGCTCGGGCCCGATCTGGTGCTGACCACGGTGTCCGCCGGGCCACCAGCGGTGCTGGAGCAGATCCGCTCCACCGGCACGCCGGTCGAGGCCCTGCCCGAGAGCTTCACCGCCGACGGCGTGATCGCCAAGATCGCGGGGGTCGAGACCGCGCTGGGCCTGCCCGACCAGGGGCTGAGCCAAGGGGTGCAGGCCGATTTCGCTGTTGTGGCGGATGCCGTCGCCAAGACCGAGTCCAAGCCGCGCGTTCTGTTCGTGCTGTCGATCACCGCGGGCGCGCCGCTGGGCGGCGGCAGCGGCACCGCCGCCGATGGCGTGATCCGCCTGGCCGGCGGCACCAACGCGGTCGGCGAGGTCGAGCGCTACAAGCAGCTGTCGCCCGAGGCCGTGGCGGCCGCGGCGCCGGATGTCATCGTCATCGCCAGCCACACAGTCGAGGGCAATGGCGGTATCGACGCCATCGCCAAAATGCCGGTCTTCGCCGAGACACCGGCCGCCAAGGCCGGCCGGATCATCCAGATGGATTCGCTCTACCTGCTCGGCTTCGGGCCACGCACGCCCCAGGCGGCGCGCGACCTGGCGATCGCGATCCATCCCGGCTGGACCCCGCCGGCCCTGCCCGACCGCAGCTGGAGCAGCGGATCGTGAGCACCCTGGCTGCAGGCGGCACGATGCCGGCCGCGGCCGAACAGCGGCAGGCCCGGCGCCTGACGCTGACCCTTGTCGGCCTCGTCCTGTTGCTGGTGGCCGCCGTGCTGGCCAGCATCAGCATCGGGCCGGCGGACATTCCGCTGCGCCATGTGCTGGCCATCCTGGGCCAGCCCTTCGGCCTCGGCACCCTGGACGAGGTCACGGCGCGTGAGGCGGCGATCGTCGCCGCCATCCGCCTGCCGCGGACGCTGCTGGGCGCCATGGTCGGCGCCACCCTGGCCGTCTCGGGCGCCATGATGCAGGGGCTGTTCCGCAACCCGCTGGCCGATCCCGGCCTGATCGGGGTCAGCGGCGGCGCCGCCTTTGCCGGCGTGTCGGTGATCTCGCTGGGCGTGCCGGCGGCGCTGATCGGCATCCCGCTGCTGCACATCTACGCCTTGCCGGTCGCCGCCTTCCTGGGCGGGCTGGTCGCCACCATCGTCGTCTACCGCCTGTCGAAGCAGGACGGCCGCGTGTCGGTGACGATGATGCTGCTGACCGGCATCGCCGTGAACGCCCTGGCCGCCACCGGCACCGGCTTCGTCGTGTTCAAGGCCGACGAGAACGCGATGCGCACCATCACCTTCTGGACGCTGGGCAGCCTCAGCGGCTCGACCTGGACCGCCGTACTGGCGGTGGTGCCCTTCGCCCTGGCCCTGCTCGCCGCCGTCGCCCTGGCCGCGCGCGCCCTGAACGGCGTGCTGCTGGGCGAGGCGGTGGCGCTGCATCTCGGTTTCCCCATCGAGAAGGTGACCCGGCTGCTGGTCGGCGTCGTCGCCCTGGCCGTCGGAGCCGCGGTCGCAGTCAGCGGCATGATCGGCTTCGTCGGTTTGCTGGTGCCACACACGCTACGGCTGATCATTGGCGCGGACCATCGCGGCCTGCTGCCGGCCTCGGCGCTGCTGGGCGCCGCCCTGCTGCTGGGCGCCGACCTCGTCGCCCGCACCGTGGTCGCGCCGGCCGAGCTGCCGATCGGCATCGTCACCACTGGCCTCGGCGCCCCCGTCTTCCTGGCGCTGCTGCTGCGCCGGCGGGGCACGCAGCCATGATCCGGGCCGAAGCCCTCGGCGTCCGCATCGGCCGGGCCACGCTGCTGGACGGCATCGACCTGGCCGTCGCCCCCGGCTGCTTCACCGCGGTCATCGGCCCGAACGGCGCGGGCAAGTCGACGCTGATGCGCTGCCTGTCCGGCGAGCGGTCGCCCTCCTCCGGCACGGTCAGCCTTGACGGCGCACCGATCGCCGCCTGGGACCTGGTGGCGCTGGCCCGCCGCCGGGCGGTGCTGCCGCAGCAGGTGACGCTGGACTTCCCGTTGACCGGGCGCGAGGTGGTGACGCTCGGCCGCGCGCCGTATCGCGGCGTAGCCGATGCGGCCGCCGACCGCCGCGCCGTCGCCATGGCCCTGTCCGCCGCCGATGTCGCCGAGCTGGCCGACCGCCCCTACCCGACCCTGTCGGGCGGCGAGCAGCAGCGCATCCAGTTCGCCCGGGTGCTGGCGCAGATCACTGGCGGCAGTGGCGGCCCGGCAACGGCGCCGAGCTATCTGCTGCTGGACGAACCGACCGCCAGCCTCGACCTGGCGCACCAGGCCGGGATCCTGCGCGTCGCCCGCGGGCTGGCCGATGCCGGCACCGGCGTGCTGGCGATCCTGCACGATTTGAACCAGGCCGCCCGCTTCGCCGACCACATCGTGCTGCTGCGCCGCGGTCGGGTCTTCGCCGCCGGGCCGCCGGCCCAGGTGCTCACCGCCGCGACCGTCGAGGCCGTGTTCGGCTGTGCGGTCGAGATCGTCCCCAACCCCCGTTCCGACAGGCCCTTCCTTGTTCCGATCTGAGGACGCCATGACCAGCCGACGCCAATCAGTGTCCGTGCTCTCCGCCCTGCTGGTGGCTCTTTCCGCCGCGCCTGCCGCCGCGGCGGAGGCCGTCGCTGCCACCACCCCGGACAGCGTCAGCCTGGAGCTGAACACGCTGGAGCCGCGCGGCGAGAATTGCGCCGTGAACATGGTGTTCGGCACCAGCGACGCCGCCTACCAGACGTTCAAGCTGGACCTCGTGTTCTTCGGCACCGACGGCGCCATCCGCAAGCGCCTGGCGGTCGATGCCGCGCCGCTGCGCGCGCACAAGACCAGCGTCAAGGCGTTCGAGGTCTCCGGCCTGGCCTGCGACGCCATCGGCTCGGTCCTGGTCAACGACGTGCTCGACTGCAAGACCGAGGCCGGCGCCGTCGCCGACTGCATCGATCGGGTGCAGACGCGGTCG
>NZ_JBYRFX010000284.1:0-6923 GCF_057815775.1 Inquilinus sp. | reverse complement strand
TGCTGATCGCAGCCGGCCGGCAGAGCGTGTTTCCGGCCCTCGCGGTGAGGCGGGCCAGCGGTCATCGGACGCGCCTTGTGCAAATATTTAGTCCCGGCGTCAACCCGCGGCGATTCGACCTGATCGTGACGCCGCGCCATGACGGCCTGGCCGGCCCCAACGTCTTCGCCACCCATGGCGCGCTGAACCTGATCACCCCGGCCCGCCTCGCGGCGGCGGCGGCGGAATGGGGGCCGCGCCTGGACCATCTGCCGCGACCGCGCGCCGCGGTGCTGATCGGCGGCAGCAGCAAATCGGTGGCGGTGCCGGCCGGCGCCCTGACCCGACTCGCCGACCAGCTGGCCGAGCTGGCGCGCGCCGGCACCGGGCTGATGGTCACCACCAGCCGGCGCACGCCGCCGGACGAGGTCGCGGCGCTGCGGGCCGCGCTGGACGGGCTGCCGGCCTGGATCTGGGACGGCGAGGGACCGAATCCCTATTTCGGCTTCCTGGCCCTGGCCGATGCCGTGATTGTCACCATCGACAGCGTCAACATGACGTCGGAGGCCGCGACCACCGGCAAGCCGGTGCTGGTCGTGCCCTGGGCCGAGCTGGCGCCGAAGCACCGCCGCTTCCAGGACGCGCTGGCGGCCGAGGGCGCCACCCGCCCCTTCGCCGGCCGGCTGGAGCAGTGGACCTATCCGCCGCTGGACGACACGGCACAGGCCGCCGCCCGGGTGCGGGCGCTGTTCGAGACCGCCTGAGCCTGCCCCGGATGCACCCCAGGCCAGCGCCGCCTTGCCGTGGCATCCGCCGGTGTTTATCTATCGGTGACCCCTTTTCGCAGCGGATATCGCAGCCATGCCGGCCACCCATCGCACCAAGGTCCTGATCATCGGTTCCGGCCCGGCCGGCTACACCGCCGCGATCTATGCCGCCCGCGCCAATCTGGAACCGGTGATGGTGCAGGGGCTGCAGCCCGGCGGCCAGCTGACCATCACCACCGATGTCGAGAACTATCCCGGCTTCGCCGACGTCATCCAGGGCCCCTGGCTGATGGAGCAGATGGAAGCCCAGGCCCGGCATTGCGGCGCCAAGATGGAGTTCGACCTGATCACCGAGGTCGACTTCTCGCGCCGGCCGTTCCTGTGCAAAGCCGATTCCGGCACGGTCTACGAGGCCGATTCGGTGATCATCGCCACCGGCGCCCAGGCGCGCTGGATGGGCCTGCCGAGCGAGCAGCACTTCCAGGGCCGCGGCGTTTCGGCCTGCGCCACCTGCGACGGCTTCTTCTTCCGCGGCAAGGAGGTCGCCGTGATCGGCGGCGGCAATTCCGCGGTCGAGGAGGCGCTGTACCTGACCAACCACGCCACCAAGGTGACGCTGGTGCATCGCCGCGACCAGCTGCGCGCCGAGCGCATCCTGCAGGACCGGCTGTTCGCCCACCCGAAGGTCGAGGTGGTGTGGAACCACACGGTCGAGGAGATCGTCGGCGCCGGCATGCCGGAGACGGTGACCGGTGTGCGCCTGCAGGATACCAAGACCGGTGCCGAGACCGTGCTGCCGGTCGACGGCGTCTTCGTCGCCATCGGCCATGACCCGGCCACCGCCGTGTTCAAGGGCCATGTCCGGATGGACGCCGATGGCTATATCCAGACCGCACCGGATTCGACCGCGACCGACATCCCCGGCGTGTTCGCCGCCGGCGACGTCAAGGACCGGGTGTATCGCCAGGCGGTGACCGCCGCCGGCATGGGCTGCATGGCCGCGCTGGAGGCCGAACGCTTCCTGTCCGAGCATGCCGGCACCGGCCACCTCGCCCGAATCGCCGACCGAGACACCCGGCCCTCGCCGGCCGCGGTCGAGCAGAAGGCCGCCGTGGCGGGCTGATCCCCGCCCGCCTTCTCCGTCCTTTCCAGGCTCATCGGGCCCGGTCCCGCATGCCCTTCTGAAGCCCGAAGGGCCTGCCCTGGGCTCATGGGTCGGCCCCCAGCCATGCGGGGGCTTCGGCCGCGGGCGCAACAATTGTTCCTGTCGCGACCAAGCTTCGCTTGCGTTGGATCGGGGGTGACCGTCATAGTGTATATAGTGTGAGTCGCAGGCGCGACGCCGAGCGCTGGTATATCGACCATCCCGCCCCTGTCGCCCGCGCAAGAAACGAACGGGTGTCGAAGAATGGATTGGGACAAGCTGCGCGTATTCCACGCCGTTGCCGACGCGGGCAGCTTTACCCATGCGGGCGAAAAGCTGAACCTCAGCCAATCGGCCGTCAGCCGGCAGATCAGCGCCCTCGAGGAAAGCCTCAAGGTCCCGCTGTTCCACCGCCATGCCCGCGGCCTGATCCTGACCGAGCAGGGCGAGCTGCTGTTCCGCACCGCCCGCGAGGTCTTCGCCAAGCTGTCGATGACCGAGGCGCAGCTGAGCGAGAGCAAGGACCATGCGCGCGGTCCGCTGAAGATCACCACCACCGTCGCCTTCGGCTCGACCTGGCTGACGCCGCGGGTGCGCGAGTTCCTGACCGCCTTCCCGGACATCGACCTGTCGGTGCTGATCGACGACGAGGAGCTGGATTTGGGCATGCGCGAGGCCGACGTGGCCATCCGCATGACGCCGCCGCGGCAGCCGGACCTGATCCAGCGCCACCTGATGACGGTGAAGATCCACATCTTCGGGTCGGTCGACTATCTCAAGCGCAACGGCATCCCGCAGACGCTCGATGACCTGAACAAGCATTCGATCATCATCTATGGCGAGGATGCGCGCGGGCCGATCGCCGACATCAACTGGCTGGCCCATGTCGGCAGCCCGCCGCCGGGCGGCCGCAAGATCGCGCTGCGGGTGAACAACCAGTACGCGATCTACCGCGCCGTGCGCAGTGGCCTGGGCCTGGCCGCCCTGCCCGACTTCATGGTCGACCCGACGCTGAACGTGGTGCGGGTGCTGCCCGAGGTCACCGGGCCGACCACCGAGGCCTATTTCGTCTATGCGGAAGAGCTGCGCCACTCCAAGCGCATCTCGGTGTTCCGCGATTTCCTCGTCCGCAAGGTGGCCGAGAGCAAGTTCTGACACCCGCCGCACCACCCCTATTCGAGGCCTACGGGCCGCGCATAGGGGTGCTTGCGCGTTTTCCCACCCCCCTCGACCTGAGAAAAAGACGGCAAACGCCTGAAATCTGTGCAAAAGGCCACGGAAAAGTGGCGGATTTCCTGGGGTTTTCCTCGCCCCCAGCGAGCTATGCAATGCGCGCATAAAAGCAATGGTAGAAACTGGTTACCATTCGCTCACAGAATGCCTATCTTAGGAGCGTTCGTGCTGCAGCGCAGCAAGAACAAGGGTCCAGCACTGCTGGCTCCTTGCGTCTCCCAGACGTGAAGCCTCCCTGTTTGACTCGGGCCGGAACGCGTTTCCGGCCCTTTTTTTGTGCAGAATTTGCCGCGACGAAAAAGGCGGCATGCTTTTGCAGCATGCCGCCCGTTGAATCGCCCACCCACCGCAGGGTCGGCCCTCAAGTGTAGAGGCGCTCGCCCTCCAGCCCCTTGTAGAGATCGGCAACGTAGTCGCCATAGCCGTTGTAGAGCAGCGTCGGCACCCGCTCGCCGGTGCCCAGCACCCGCTCCATCGCCTGGCTCCAGCGCGGGTGTGGCACCGCAGGGTTCACATTGGCCCAGAAGCCGTATTCGGTGGATTGCAGCTTTTCCCAGAAGCTCACCGGCCGCTCGTCGGTGAAGCTGAAGCTGATGATGCTCTTGATCGACTTGAAGCCATACTTCCAGGGCGTGACCAGCCGCAGCGGCGCGCCGTTCTGCTTGGCCACCGGCTTGCCGTAGAGGCCGGTGACGACGAAGGCGAGCTCATTGGTCGCCTCGGCCATCGTCAGCCCCTCGATATAGGGCCAGGGGTAGAAGAACTGGCTGAAGCCCGGCGCCGTGTCGTTCTGGAACGTTTGCATGCGTACATACTTTGCCGAGCCCGTCGGCTTGGCGTAATCGATCAGCGCCTTCAGCGGAAAGCCGGTCCACGGCACCGCCATCGACCAGGCCTCGACGCAGCGGTGGCGGTACAGCCGCTCCTCCAGCGGCATGGCGCGGATCAGGGTGTCGATGTCGACCTCCCGCTCCTGCTCGACCATGCCGTCGATCTTGACCGTCCAGGGCCGCGTCTGCAGGTCCTGCGCCGCCTCCCAGACGTCCTTGTCCGAGCCGAACTCGTAGAAGTTGTTGTAGGTGGTGACGTCCTTCTCCGGCGTCAGCGGGCGGTCAAGCGTGTAGCGCGGGTTCTGCTTGGCCGGGTAGAGGTCGGCGGTCGGGTCCGCCGCGTCGGCCGCATAAGCCGGGTGCCGCCCCATATCGGCGGCGGTGACGAGGCCGGTGGTGGCCAGCAGCCCGGCACCGAAGCCCATCGCCTGCAGCAGGCGCCGGCGGTCGAGATAGACCGATTCCGGCGTCGCCTGGCTCTCGGGCAGCTGCCAGCCCGGCTTTCGCTTGATCAACATCGGCATGCTTCCTTCCACCGCCCGGAACGAGAGGGCCGCAGAGCGGCCTGAGACAAGACCGCAGAACGGTCTGACCTCCAGTTCGCAGCAGGAGGCGCCGTTGTTACCGCGACCCTTCGATATAGGGCGCCAGGGCGCCCAGCAACGCCGCATGCGTCGGCGTTTGGACGCCGGCCCCGGCGCCGAGCCGAACCACCGCGCCGGACAGCCACGGCAGTTCCAGCCGACCACCGGCCTCCAGATCCTGTTGCATCGAAGTGCGCATGACAGCCGGCAGCCGGTCGAAGGCGGCCAGGGTCCGTTCGGCGAGATCATCGGCCAGCGCCACCCCGCGAGCACGGCCGAGCGCCACGATCTCCGCAATCGCGGCGATCAGCAGCGCACGCGTCTCCGGCACGGTGCGGATGACGCCGAAGGGCTGGCGCGCCGCGGCGCCCACCCCGGCCGCGGCGGCCAGGAAGGCGAACTTCTCCCACAGCACCGCTTCGATGCGGTCGGTGGCGCCGCCGCCGATCTCCGCGGCCCGGCACAGCACGTCGAGCGCCTGGACCGTCGTGCTGGTGGAGCCGTTGCGGTGGCCGAAGGCCAGGCGGCGGATGGTGCCGGTCTGGCGGATCACGCCCGGCGCCTCGATCCGCGCCGCGACATGGGCAACGCCGTCCAGCACCTCCGGCCCGGGCAGCGCGGCAGCCACGATGTCGGCGGCCTCGACGCCGTTCTGCAGCGGCAGCACCAGCGTGCCGGGGCCGACCAGGGGCCGGCAGGCCGCCGACGCCGTGGCGAGATCCCAGAGCTTGACGGTGAGGATGACGAGATCGACCGGGCCTATCGCGGCCGGGTTGTCGGTCGCGGTGACCGGCGCGCTGGACAGCGTCGCCCCGGTCTCGTCGCGGATGGTCAGGCCCTGTTCCTGCAGCGCCTGGAGATGGCCGCCGCGGGCGATGAAGGCGATGTCCGCCCCCGCCTGCTGCAGCGCCGCCCCGAACACGGCGCCAACGCCGCCCGCCCCGATGATCGCGATGCGCATGGTCTGGTCTCTCCTGCCCCGGGCCGGGCTGGATCCGGCCCGGGGATGGTCAGGTCAGCGCAGCGCGGCGCAGGCACGCTGGATGCGCTCGCCGGCATCCTGCAGCGCCGAGGTCGCGGTGGCGTAGGAGATGCGGAAGAACGGTGCCAGGCCGAAGGCCGAGCCCTGCACCACCGCCACGCCTTCGGATTCCAGCAGGTAGGTGACGAAATCCTCGTCGGTCTCGATCACCTTGCCATCCGGCGTCTTCTTGCCGAGCGTGCCGGCGCAGGACGGGAAGACGTAGAAGGCGCCTTCCGGCCGGTGGCAGGTCAGGCCGGCCGACTGGTTCAGCATCGACACGATCAGGTCGCGGCGCTCCTGGAACACCACGTTGTTGCGCGGGATGAAGTCCTGCGGGCCGTTCAGCGCCTCGACCGCCGCGGCCTGGCTGATCGAGGACGGGTTCGAGGTCGACTGGCTCTGCACCTTGGCGATGGCCTTGATCAGGTCGGGCCGGCCGGCGGCGTAGCCGATGCGCCAGCCGGTCATGCAATAGGCCTTCGACACGCCGTTCAGGGTCAGGGTGCGATCGTACAGCTTGGGCTCGACCTGGGCCGGGGTGACGAATTTGAAGCCGTCATAGACCAGGTGCTCATACATGTCGTCGGTCAGGACATGCACATGTGGGTGGCGCAGCAGCACGTCGGTCAGCGCCTTCATCTCGGCGAAGCTGTAGGCGGAGCCGGTCGGGTTCGACGGCGAGTTCAGGATCAGCCACTTGGTCTTCGGCGTGATCGCGGCCTCGAGGTCGGCCGGCTGCAGCTTGAAGTTCCTCTCCGCCGGGCAGGTCACCGGCACCGGCGTTCCGCCGCACAGCAGCACCATGTCGGGATAGCTGACCCAGTACGGCGCCGGGATCACCACCTCGTCGCCCGGGTCCAGCGTGGCCAGCAGCGCGTTGTACAGCACCTGCTTGCCGCCGGTGCCGACCGTGACCTGGTTCGTTTCGTACTTCAGGCCGTTCTCGCGCAGGAACTTGGCGGCGATCGCCTTCTTCAGCTCCGGCGTGCCGTCGACCGCGGTGTATTTGGTCTTGCCGGACTGGATCGCGGCGATCGCGGCCTGCTTGATGTTGTCGGGCGTGTCGAAGTCCGGCTCACCGGCGCCGAGGCCGATCACGTCGCGGCCGGCGGCCTTCAGCTCGGCCGCCTTGGTGGTGACGGCAATGGTCGGCGACGGCTTGACGCGGGCAAGCGAGGCGGCGAGGAAGGCCATGGTTCCGGGTCCCGGGAAATGAGGAAAGCCGGCGACCGTAGCCCCGCGCGGCGCCCGGCGACAAGCCGAAAGCCCTGCGAAAATTCGTCCCCCCGCCCGCGCCGGACGCGGAGGGTGGTGCTTGCGGGAAGCCACTGGCTGACATCCGCAGCGTGTCCTATATTAAGG
>NZ_JBYRFX010000283.1:0-2596 GCF_057815775.1 Inquilinus sp. | reverse complement strand
ATCCTCGGCGGGGCTGAGGGCCTTGCCGCCCTCCCACGGGCGCTGCGACGACGCCTTGCGCCCGGCATGGCCGAGCTGGATGCCGAAGCGCGTGCCGGGCAGGGCGACGCCGCGGGCGGCGGCCAGGCCGCGGGCCATCGCCCGCTCATTGGCATCGGAATAGAGGCCGAGGCAGCCATGGGTGATGCGGCCCCGGCGCTCGACCCCGGTCGCTTCCAGCACCACCAGTGCTGCGCCCGACATGGCGAGGGTCATCCAATGCTGCAAATGCCACTCGGTGGCGCTGCCGTCATCGGCGGAATACTGGCACATCGGCGCCACCACGATCCGGTTGGGTAGCGAGACCGGGCCGAGGGCCAGCGGGGAAAACAGCGCGGAAGCGGTCATGGGATCGCTCGATCGTTACGGGGCGGGCGTGAACATCGACGGCGTGGATGAGATGTTATGTCAGATCTTTCGATCCGCACCAGCCATCGGCGCAGGGCAGATCCGACGTTTCAGTCGGCGCGAGCGGAGGGCGTCGGGCCGAAGGCGCGCAGGAAGGTGCGCACGGCATTGGCGACGCCGACATCGATCTCCGCCTCGGCCGGCCGGGTGCCGAGCATGTGCGCGATGTGGAAATCGGCGTGGATCAGGGCCATGAACTGGCGCGCGGCCAAATCGGGATTCTCGACCTGGAGGTGGCCGGCATGGGCCAGCTTGGCGAGGCGGGCGGCGATCGCGGCCCAGGTGGTGCCGGGCCCGTGCTCGCGCCAGGCGGTGAACAGGGCCGGATAGCGCTCGCCGTCCGTCTGGAGCAGCCGGCGCAGCGTCGCCCCATCCTGGCTGTACAGGCAGTCGCGGACCAGCCGCGCGGCGAAGGCGGTCAGCTCCGCTGCCAGGTCCCGGGGCTGATCGGGGAAGGTGGTCAGCGTTCGGAACAGGCCGGCGTTGCAGCGGTCGGTCATCTCCCGCACCACGGCGATGAACAGCGCCTCCTTGTCGCCGTGATGGTTGTAGATGGTCTGGCGCGACACGCCGGCCTCGGACGCGATCAGGTCGATGCTGGCACCGGCGAAACCGTCGCGGCAGAACACCAGCGCCGCGGCGTCCAGCACCGAGGCCTGCTTGGCATACTGGCCGCGCCGGGGCGGGGCCGTCCGCCCGATCTCATCCGTCATCACTCGCATGGTCGCACGATAGGGGCTCTTGACGGATTGGACAATACTGTCCAATCTTTTGGACAGAGAGACGCAACCGCCGCTCGCAGAATGCGGTGTTGCGTCCTCCTGTGGTCACTCCCCCGCCCGGGAAGAAGCTCCCCTCCGCCGGCCCCCGTTTTCCGGAAGTATCCCCATGTCCTCGTCGCTGCTGCGCAATGCGATCGTTCTCGGCCTGCTCACCGCCATGGGGCCGTTCGCGATCGACATGTACCTGCCGGCGCTGCCCGCCATCGGCGTCAGCCTGTCGGCCGACACCGGCATGGTGCAGGCCAGCCTGATGGCGTTCTTCATCTCGCTCGGCGCCGGCCAGCTGATCTATGGGCCGCTGTCCGACATGCTCGGACGCAAGCTGCCGCTGTATTTCGGCCTGGCCGTGTTCCTGGCCGGCAGCATCGGCTGCGCCTTCGCGCCCGACATCGAGACGCTGATCGCCTTCCGCTTCCTGCAGGGCCTCGGCGCCTGCGCCGGCATGGTGATCCCGCGCGCCGTGGTGCGCGACCTGCACACCGGCACCGAGGCGGCGCGGCTGATGTCGCTGCTGATGCTGGTGTTCAGCGTCTCGCCGATCCTGGCGCCGCTGGCCGGCAGCTTCGTGATCGAGGCGGTGGGCTGGCGCGGCGTGTTCTGGGTGGTCACCGTGCTGTCGGCGCTCGGCATCCTGCTGATGGCGCTGTTCCTGGGCGAGACCCGGCCGCGTGAGCACCGGGTGGACAGCAGCATCGGCGGCGCCTTGTCGGCCTACCGTGCCCTGCTGACCGACTGGAAGTTCCTCGGCCTGACCTTCATCGGCGCCTTCGGCATCTCCAGCTTCTTCGCCTATCTCGCCAACTCCTCCTTCGTGCTGATCGAGCATTACGGCCTGTCGCCGCGGCTCTACGCCGTGTTCTTCTCGATCAACGCGGTGTCCTTCATCGGCGTGTCGCAGACCACCGGCTGGCTGGCGTCGCGCTTCGGCCTCAACCGCATCGTCCGGATCGCGGTGACCGGCTATGCCATCGCCATGGCGCTGCTGCTGGTTGTGACCCTGGCCGGAATCGACCGGCTGGACGTGCTGGCGACGCTGCTGTTCATCGGCTACGGCTTCCTCGGCCTGGTGATCCCGACCACCGCGGTCCTGTCGATGGAGGATCACGGCGCCATCGCCGGCACCGCCTCCGCGCTGATGGGCACGCTGCAATTCGTCACCGGTGCCGTGGCGATGGTGCTGGCCAGCTTGGTTGCCAACGGTACGGCCGTGCCGATGTCCGCGGCAATTGCCTGCTGCGCGGTGGTCGCATTCCTGCTCGCACAGCTGACGATGGGCAATTATGCCAGCGGCGTCAAAGCAGCCGCTGAATAACAGCTTCATTTACCGAGGTAAAACAGCCCGCATATTGCATGCGGGCTGTTTTGTA
>NZ_JBYRFX010000282.1:0-2965 GCF_057815775.1 Inquilinus sp. | reverse complement strand
AAGCCGCCGACGCGATAGCCGCCGGGCCCGATGTCCCAGGGCTCGGCGATCAGTTTGCACGGCGCCAGCACCGGGTCCTGCGCCACGGCCTGGAGGAAGGGGGCGGCGGAGGTGAAGTCGCCGCCGACCCGGGCCAGGGTGGTGGCGAGGTCGAAGCGGAAGCCGTCGACATGCGCGGCTTCGACCCACCAGCGCAGGCTGTCCATCACCATTTGCAGCACCCGGGGATGGCCGAGGTCGAGCGCGTTGCCGGTGCCGGTGGGGTTGAACGGCTCGCGCCGGTCATGCGGCGCGTGCTGATAGTAGGACAGGTTGTCGATGCCTCGGAAGTTCAGGGTCGGGCCGAAGACGTCGCTCTCCACCGTGTGGTTGTAGACGACGTCGAGGATGACCTCGATCCCGGCCCGGTGCAGCGCCTTGACCGCGTTGCGCAGGGCGTCGAGCGGTGCCCGGTAAGAAAGTGAAGAGGGGGCGCCGGCATAGGCGGGATGGACGGCGAAGAAGGCCGCGGTGTTGTAGCCCCAGTAGTTGCGCAAGCCCCGGTCAAACAGCGCACGCTCGTCGAGGAAGGCGTGCACCGGCATCAGCTCGACCGCGGTGACGCCGAGCCGGCGCAGATGGTCGACCATGACGGGATGGGCCAGGCCGCCCAGGGTGCCGCGCAACGGTTCGGGGATGCCGGGGTGGCGCATGGTCAGGCCGCGGAGTTGGGCCTCGTACAGCACGGTCTCGCCCCACGGCGTGCGCGGCGCCTCGTCGCCCTCCCAGTCATGCGCCGAGTCGATCACGACCGATTTCGGCACGAAGGCGGCGCTGTCGCGCGGGTCGAAGGACAGGTCGGCCTCCGCCGCGCCGCGGATGTAGCCATGCACCGAATCGTCCCAGCGGAAGCTGCCGGCCAGCCCCTTGGCATAAGGGTCCAGCAGCAGCTTGTTCGGGTTGAAGCGGTGGCCGTCCAGCGGCGCATAGGGGCCGTGGACCCGGTAGCCATAGACCGTGCCGGCGCCGGCGCCCGGCAGCAGCCCGTGCCAGACCCGGTCGGTCCGCGCCGCCAGGTCGTGCCGTGCGACTTCCTGCCGCCCCTCGGCATCGAACAGGCACAGTTCGACCCGCTCCGCATGCGCGGAAAACAGCGCGAAATTCACGCCTTCCGCGGTCGGGGTGGCGCCGAGCGGCCAGGACCGGCCGGGCGGAAGCGGGGCGGGCAGGGGCATTGCGAGTGTTCCTTCGATCCGGTCCGATGGGCAGGATGGGGCGTGCGATCCAGGCCGTCCACCGGCCATCGTGACACGCCTGCGCGATCGTGCCGCCCTGACCGGCCGACACGATTTCACCAAGTTTCCCGGCTACGGCATCGCCGCCGGCCATGGCCGACCCATCGAAGGGCCCGTCGAAGGCCCCCATGTTGAAAGGATCGCCTGCGTGACCCCCGCCGATCACGATCACAGCCCGGCCGAGCCGGCCGAACCCGCCCCGAAGCGCGATGCGGAGGCGTCGCGGATCGCCGTCGCTGCCACCATCATCGTCGCCTTCGTCGCGCTGGTCGCCGCGGTCTATCTGGGTGTCGAAAGCCGCAGCGCCGGCCAGACACGCGACGCGGTCCAGGCCAGGCTGGGATCGGTGCAGCAGGAGCTGGCGGCGCTGAAACAGGCCGGCGCCGACCGCGACGGGCTGAGGGCCGAGAGCAACCAGATGAAGGCGCAGCTCGACCAGATCCGCGCCGCGCTGGCCGACACGGTGAAGCGCCGAGACCAGGCGGGCCAGGTGGCCGCAGCGGCCGAGGCCCAGGTCAAGAGTGTCCAGGACCGGCTGGCAGGGGCCGAGACGGAGGCGGCATCGAAGCGGGCCGAGCTCGGCGGCCTCGACAGCCAGATCGACCAGTTGCGGTCGCAGGAGGCGGCGCAGCGCGACAGCTATGGCCGGCTGAACGCCGCCGCGGCCGACGTCAACGGCCAGCTCGCCCAGGCGACGGACCAGCTCGGCAAGACCCAGGGCGATTTGGCGGCGGCGCGGCAGCAGCTGGCCGACCTGCAGACCCAGATCGCCCGAACCGCGGACGAGCTGAAACGCCAGGCAGAGACGGCGAAGCCCTGAACTGCAGGACCTCCGGGTCTTGTTCGATGCGGTAAAAGTATATACACTATCGTATATACTTTGGAGGCGAGGATCATGGCGACCGCGCGTGTGTTCCAGTCCGGCAACAGCCAGGCCGTCCGGCTGCCGAAGCAGTTCCGCTTCGACAGCCAGGAGGTCGAGATCTTCCGCCGCAGTGACGAGATCGTGCTGCGAGAGAAGCCGCGCGGCATGGCCCGAGCGTTCCATCTGCTGGCCGGTCTGCCGGACGACGGCGTGGGTGATGATCGGGAAGACGGGCCGCCGCAGGATCGCGAGGACCTCTGATGT
Organism: Inquilinus sp.; assembly: GCF_057815775.1. Classification (NCBI taxonomy): domain Bacteria; kingdom Pseudomonadati; phylum Pseudomonadota; class Alphaproteobacteria; order Rhodospirillales; family Rhodospirillaceae; genus Inquilinus; species Inquilinus sp. The sequence continues at coordinate 562 of NZ_JBYRFX010000282.1, read as the reverse complement.
CTGTTGCCCGGTATCTACTGGACACCAACATCTGCATCTACATCCGTCGCCGCAAGCCGCCCGAGGTGCTGGCCCGATTCGAAGCATTGAAGCCGGGCGAAGCGGTGCTGTCCGTCATCACCTATGGCGAGCTGCTGTACGGCGCGGAAAAGAGCGAGGCTCGGGCAAAGGCAATGCAGACGCTGCAGGAACTCGTCGAATACCTTCCCGTCCTGGCCCTGCCGGCGGAGGCGGGTGAGGCCTATGGTGCGATTCGGGCCGACTTGGCGGTGAAGGGAGAGATCATCGGCAACAACGATCTCTGGATCGCCGCTCACGCCAAGGCAGCCAAGCTTACGCTCGTCACCAACAATGAGCGGGAGTTCAGGCGAATCGGCGGACTGAAGATCCAGAACTGGGCGGTTTGAGGCGGCTTCACCCCGCCCATTCGAACAGCATCGTCGCCAGCGGTGGCAGGGTCAGCAGCACCGAATAGGGCCGGCCGTGCCAGGGTGAGGCCTCGGCCTCCACCCCGCCGAAATTGCCGAGGCCGGAGCCGCCATAGCCGGCGGCGTCGGTGTTC